>JBAQYK010000528.1:0-13467 GCA_049299995.1 Candidatus Methanoperedens sp. | reverse complement strand
CCTGTGGGGTACGCGCTCCTCTGAGCCGGGTCGTTCACTTTCACAGGACAAAGGGTGGGTCTTGCCACGCCGCACAATTCGCAATCTGCCATAAAACTCACACTCCTAATACCGATGCTGCATTCATTGCCATCTGGATAAACGGTTCGGGGTACACGCCGATGCCGATAGTCCCTATCACTGCGAGCAGCAGCGCCACAACATACGGGGCAGGCTCATTGATTTTTTCACCGTTTGGAGGCAGCACGTACATGTACCTGATTACGCGCGCATAGTAATAAATCGAAAGAGCGCTGTTCAAAATTGCAATAATCACAATCAACAGAAGCCAGCTGCTTGCCTGGGCTAAAGCCTCGATGGTGATTGAATAGAATAGCACGAACTTCCCGATAAAACCAGCCGATGGCGGGATACCTGCTAAAGCCAGGAAAAACACCAGCAGCGAGAATGCAGTTATCGGGGCGCGTTTCCCAAGCCCCGCGAAATTCCCGAGGTCGTCAAGGTTCTTTGAATTCTTATTATCAGACAGCACCATATATCCTACCAAGGCAACAGCAATGAACGCGCCGCCTTTCATCAAAGCATGACCGAGAGCCAGCAGCACACCTCCTGCTATTGACATTTGAGTCATGACCACAAATGCCAGTGATATGTAACCAGCCTGCGCAATGGACGAATAAGCCAGCATCCTTTTTATGCTGCGCTGGGATATCGCCACTATGTTGCCGTAAGTCATGGTAATTACTGCAAGAATTGCAAACGTCATCTGGATATCAATGCGTATCGCCACAAGAGCAAGCACAAGCACCCTGAACGCCGCGACAAATCCCATCTTCTTTGAGCCAGCCGCAAGAAGCGCAGATACAACGCTCGGTGAACCTTCGTATGTATCCGGCGCCCACATGTGGAATGGGACAAGCGCCATCTTGAAGCCGAATCCTGCAACAAGGAATATCATGGCGATTATATCAAGCGAGTTTGCCGCCATCATGGGATTGGTTTTGAAGAATTCAATTATTACAGAGATGTTTGTAGAGCCTGTGACTCCATACACCAGCGACATGCCGAATAACATCAATGCCGATGAGAGCGAGCCTATTATGAAATATTTTAATGCGGCTTCAAGGGATGCGGGATTCTTTTTCTCAAAACCTGCCAGTACATACGTCGACATGCTTGCAAGCTCAAACCCAACGAACAATGTGACCAGGTCATTGGCTGACGCAACCACCATCATCCCCACCGTGGAGAGGAGAATCAATGCATAATACTCGTCCTGGTTGCGATTATCCTTGAAATATTCGATAGAGGCAATCACTGCCATCAGTGATACTACAATGAAGATTAATTTGAATATCTGAGATAAGGGGTCTATTACCAGCGCATTATAGAAGAAACTCCCTTGCGCAGTCATGGTTTTCAGAACGTATCCGAGCGCAACCAGAAGACCTGCCGCGCCAAAGTATCCAATTATGTTCTTGGATTTATCATTGACCAGAAGACCAAGCAATATAATTACCAGACCCACTATGGTGAGTATAATTTCGGGGACAAGTAAACTATAGCTCATGTTATCACTCCTCTCAGTACAACGAATTTCAATAATTGCTCTGCATTCGTAGTCATCATATTAAGCACGGGGTTCGGATTTAATCCAAAGAATATTATCAGAAGTACAAGTATTGCCATAGAAGCAATCTCATAGTCCGCCCCATCATGGATATGTCCCAGTTTTTCATTGTATGTCCCGAACACCGCTCTCTGCATTGCCCAGAGATGATACCCTGCCGTGAACACTATACCGAAGAGCGCAAGTATCACGAATGTGGGGAGCGTGAAATATGAATTGACCAGTATAAGGAATTCGGCTATAAACCCGCTCATTCCCGGAAGTCCAAGCGAGGCAAGGAAGCCTGCAAGCATCAGGAATGCAAGTTTCGGCATGTGCTTCGCTATCCCGCCGAGGTCATGGATTATCCTTGTGCCTGCTGAGTGCTGGATTACGCCGCAGGACATGAACAGTACGCCTGTGATAAGCCCGTGCGAAAACTGCTGGTACATTGCGCCGCTTACCGAAAGCGGAATAAGGGCTGCCGCGCCAAGCGTGACATATCCCATGTGGCTGATGCTCGAATACGCCACCATCTTCTTGAGGTCGCGCTGCGCAAGAGCGAGGAACGTTCCGTAAAGAATGCTCAGGACTCCGATTATAGCCATCAAGCTTATTAATTTGCCGGGGGAGCCTGAAAACGGAAGTATGGGTAGAATCACCCTGAACAAGCCGTAGCCGCCCATCTTCAAAAGCAACGCAGCAAGTATGACACTGCCCGCGGTAGGAGCTTCCACATGTGCGTCAGGCAGCCATGTATGGAATGGCACGGCTGGCATCTTGACGAGGAAACCGAACAATAATGCAAGGAATATCGCATTTTTCAATATCGATGAATCGATTATCTGGTAAGATTTCAACAGATAGAACATGTCGAACGTACGCTGACCTGTGAACGGATCAACAGGAGGAGCCATGAAGTAGAGAGAAAAGATTGCAAGCAGCATCACAAGGCTTGCTACATGAGTGTATATGAAGAACTTGATTGCAGCATAATCTTTTCGCGGCCCTCCCCAGATACTTATCAGGAAGTACATGGGTATCAGGACGATTTCCCAGAATATGTAGAATACAAAGAAGTCAAGGGAGGTAAATACGCCAAGCACTCCCACAAGTTCAAGAAGAATCAATCCGTAGAACTTGTTTGCCTCCTTGGTCTCGCCCCATGCGAATAATACTGTAAGCGGGATGATTATATTCGATAAAAGCACAAGCGGCATACCTATCCCATCAAGCCCGAATTTTAAGCTTACACCAAGACTGCTTATCCAGGGATATGATTCTGCAAACTGGATGGAAGATATTGTACTGTCAAATCTCAAAAATAGTATCAGGGAAATTACAAGGGAGATACCTGAGGTAAGTAACGCTATGGAACGCGCCTGTTCCCTTGTCCTGGTAAGAAATGCAATGAGCGCGCCGATTAACGGAATTGCAATCATCAGTGAAATTAATGCCATCTAAATCCCTCCGAGCCTTAGTAAAATTATGAGCAAACCAATTCCCAGTATTGTTACAGAAGCATAATTCCGGACAACCCCGGTCTGCAATTTCCTGACAACTTCGCCCACCTGGAACAGCGTGTTGCTGATGATATTGTCAATTACAAGCCCATCGATAATCTTCCTGTCCACGAATTCACCCGATTGTGCAACAACGTCATGAGTCAGTTTCACGCCTATTAAATCCGCACCGATTTTGGGTTCATAATACCTGTTTAATAATAGTTTGTACAGCGGGTTCCGGGACGATACGAGCTTACTCATATCCAGCATCCGTTTGTGGTATATCGCGTAAGATATTACAAAACCCAGCACTCCGACAATTACAGGCAGCAATACCACGATAACCGGCGGGTGCAGTGCTTCGCCTTCATGAGTGGCGATTGGTACGTCCATAAGTTCAAAGTTTGTTTCGAGATAATTATAGAATCCGGTCTGCGAGAACCCGAAGAACAGGGCAAATACAGCCAGAATCATGAGCGGTCCGGTCATCACACCGGGCGATTCATGGGAATGCCGCTCCGAGCGCGGGGTTCCCGTGAAAGTCATGAACCACAACCTGAAAATATATATGGATGTCAGGAGGGCTGCTATAACTGCAAAGGCGTATGGAATCAAATCCCCGGTTTTTTCACCGTACTCAAAGGCTCCTTCAATGATTGCGTCTTTGCTGAAGAAACCTGCCGTGCCGATGTTAAGGAACGGAATACCTATGCCGGCGAGTGCCAGCGCTGCTATCATCATCGTGGTTCCCGTAATCTTCATCTTCCCGAACAACCCGCCCATTTCGCGTATATCGTTTGTGCCCACTGCGTGAATAACGCTTCCGGCGCAGAGGAAAAGCAGCGCTTTGAAAAAGGCATGGCTTATCAGGTGGAACATGGAAATGCCCACGGCTTTAGCGCCTACAACTGCCCCGGCTGTGCCCAGCGCCAGCATCATATACCCGAGCTGGCTGACGGTTGAGTAAGCAAGCACTCTTTTAATATCGTTCATCACAAGTCCCATTGTTGCTGCAAAGAGCGCAGTGAAGCCGCCCACGTAAGCCACCACAAGAAGCGAATCCGGCGCTGCCGCAAACATCGGGAATGTCCGGGCTACAAGGTAAACGCCTGCCGTAACCATCGTTGCTGCGTGAATCAAAGCCGACACGGTTGTCGGGCCTTCCATGGCATCGGGCAGCCATCCGTGAAGCGGGAACTGACCGCTCTTACCCACGGCGCCTCCGAAGAACAGGAGAGTGATATATGTCAATTGAGTTTTGTCGATAAGCGGTATTGCATCAAACATGGATTTGAATTGCAGGATAAAATTTCCTGGTTCCAGAGAAAATGCGCGGCTTGTGATAATATCAGTCATATTGACGTAAAGCAGGACAATACCCGCAAGGAATAATACATCGCCCACTCTTGTTACAAGGAATGCCTTTTTAGCTGCCGCTGCGGCTGATGGCTTGTGGTACCAGAACCCGATGAGAAGGAATGAGCACAGACCCACAAGTTCCCATGATATGAAGAACTGGAGTATGTTATCAGACAGGACAACGCTTAGCATTGCGGCAGTGAACAGCGATGTCTCGGCAAAATAACGCGGTTTTGCCGGGTCGTGCGACATGTATCCCACTGCGTATATATGAATGAGCATGCTTACAAACGAAACCATCATTAACATTACAACTGCCAGCGGGTCAATCAGTATGCCCAGATTCATGCCTGCAAACCACGGCACTGACTGCTGGACAATCCCGTCCGGGTAAATTTGAAGGAAAATCCCAAGCGAGATGATAAACGAGCCTGCAATGGCGGCAATCGGAAGATAAGCCCCTCCTGATGGGAGTTTCTTTCCCAGGAAAAGAGTCAATACAAATGCAATTACAGGCAGTAACACAATTAATGCTGCAAAGTCGCTGAACATCTTACCACCTCAGGATATTGATATTATCAAGATTTATGGTATCGCGTACCCTGAACAATGCAACGAGTATCGCAAACCCGATGGCGGCTTCTGCGGCTGCTATAGCTATGGAAAATAAGGCGAATACCTGTCCTGTGGCATTGCCGTTGAAACTTGAAAACGCCACAAGATTGAGATTTGCCGAGTTCAGCAGGAGTTCTATACACATGAGGATTTTAATCCCGCTTCTCTGTGTAATTATTCCGTATGAACCGATTGCGAATATGATCGCAGAAATTAAAAGATATGTATACAGGGACATGGTTACGCCTCCTTTTTGGCTATATAAATAGCTCCGATTAGTGCAGCCAGCAACAACAATGAGAGCAATTCGAACGAGAAAATAAAATCACTGAATATCCCTCCCCTTATTTCGGGACCTCCTGCGATTTCCCCGATACTTATAGGGATTACCTCTTCTCTTCCTGCCCACACCCTCGTACTATCATCGATTGCCATGAACATTACTGCAAATAAAAGCAATGCAATTAATAAATTAAAGAGTTTGTTGAACATTTATTCTTCCTCTCCCTTCCTGGTTAGCATTATAGTGAATAATATAAGCGTTACAACCGCGCCGACATAGACCAGCACCTGCACCCAGGCGAGGAACTCTGCATTAAGGAGAATGAAAAGCCCTGCTGTGCCTATGAACGTTCCAGCCAGATACACAGCGCTGTGAACTAATTTCTTGGATCTGACCACCATTATGGATGAAAAAATCGTGGCAATTGAAATAACCAAAAATACAATGTCTATCACTGTTTCACCTCTTTATTGAACAACAACCTGTCAGGACCGTACACAAGACTCTCCCTGGTATAATCCGCCAGTTCATATTCCCCTGTCATTTTCATGGCGTTCATCGGGCAAACGTCAACGCAGAGCCCGCAGAACAGGCACATCCCGATATGAACCTGCGGATACCATTTAGTATTGTACTTAACTATCTGAATCGTGCTGTTCGGGCAATTTATTTCACATATCCCGCAGCCAATGCAGGCATTCTCATCAACCGCATGCAATCCCCTGAACCTTGGCGCCACCTTCATCCGCTCATATGGATACTGCACAGTTACAGTCTTTCTGTCCCCGATCTGGAGGATGTGCTTCATGGTGACTATAAGCCCTTTTATTATCCCTACCATTGCCCAGTTCCTGCTTATCCACGCCATCTAAATCACCCCTGCAGTAACCAAAAAACCCACCAACAGCAGGTTCAGCAATGCCAGGGGTATCATAATCTTCCATCCCAGGTTAAGGAGCTGGTCGATCCTGACTCGAGGAACCGTGTCCCTCAACCACATTGTAAAGAATATCACAGCATAGGTTTTTATCATGAAGTATATCAGCGAGGTTATCTGGATGGGCAGGAAGGGAAGCGCAGGTCCATTCCATCCACCCAGGAAAATCGTGACTATTATACCCGAGACCGCAAACAGATGCGCATATTCCGCAAGGAAGAACATGGCGAATTTCATACCGCTGTATTCAGTGAAGAACCCTGCCACAAGTTCCTGCTCGGATTCCTGGAAGTCAAAGGGTATTCGTCCCATTTCAGCGATGCACGCTATAAGGAAAAGTATGAAACCAAGAGGCTGTAAAAAGATGAACCATTTCGGGATTATCCCGAACCAGTAGCCGCCCTGGGCATTGACTATGTCCACCGTGCTCAGGGACCCGACGACCATAACAACTGCGATCGCTGAAAGGGCAAGAGGTATGGTATAGCTGATATCCTGAGCCACTGCCCTTATTGCGCCCATTAAAGAATATTTGTTGTTTGACGCCCATCCGGCAAGTAATATTGATACAGGGGTGACTGCGGATATTGCTATGATATAGAGCAGACCCACCTTCAAATCAGATACTATTAGCGATTCTCCAAAAGGAAGCGGGATATACACAAGAAGTACAGATACGAATACAATAAACGGCGCGATGGTGAATATCCACCTGTCGGCAGTTGCCGGGATAATATCCTCCTTTCCAAGAAGCTTGATCCCGTCAGCAATAGGCTGGAAAAGTCCGCGAGGGCCGGTTACCATCGGTCCGTACCTGGACTGCACCACAGCGAACATTTTACGTTCAAGCCAGGACAGGAACATCACCGTAAGAAGGATGAAAACAAGCAGAACCGCAATTATTACCAGATTGATTATTATCCTCAGGATGTACTCCATCCCCTTGTCCTGGAAGAACCCCAGTATAATGTCGTATACTCCAATCGCGCTAAGTATAGCTACTATCAAATCGTAAGCATTTGTTATCATCGTATCACCTGTCCACATCGCCAAGAACAATGTCAATGGTACCAAATGCCGCTATCAGGTCAGGGATCTTAAGACCCACGACCATCTTTGGCAAAGCTACAAGGTTGCAGAACGAAGGAGAGCGAATCTTGACCCGGTAAGGTTTCGTTGTGCCGTCGCTGGCAACGTAGAAGCCCAGTTCTCCCTTTGGCGCCTCTATCCTGCTGTAAACTTCGCCTGCCGGGGGCGTGAATATCCTGGGGAAGTAGGACATAACTGCGGACGGCGCCCCTGTATTTGGCGCGATCCCGTATTTCTGGTTAATTGTTTTTCCTTCAGGTATGGTATCTGCTATCTGCCTCAGTATGTGCAAACTTTCTCTTATTTCATCAAGCCTGACCAGATACCTTGCATAGCTGTCGCCTTCCCTGCGCATGCATGCCCTGAAATCAAGGTCCGGATATATGGAGTAAGGCTCCACTTTTCTTATATCGTAATCCACCCCAGAACCGCGCATTGACGGACCGGTCATCCCGTAATTGATGGCTTCTTCCGCGCTTATTACACCGATATTCTTCATCCTCATAAGGAATATTTCATTACCGTTGACCAGTTCTTCGTAATCAACGATGCGCTTTTCCATATCCTTTATGAATTCATTGAGTTTTGGTATGAAACCGTCCGGCAGGTCTTCCCTGACCCCGCCGGGTCTGATGTAATTAAAGGTCATCCTTGCTCCGCAGAGACTCTCGTAAAGCTGCAGAGCATTCTCTCTTTCCCTGAAGCCGTACATTATCATCGTCGACGCACCAAGGTCAAGCAGCAGCGAGCCCATCATTACGAGATGGTTCACTATCCTGTTAAGCTCCATCACGAGCACGCGGATGTATTCTGCCCTTTGTGGCACTTCAATGCCGGCAAGTTCCTCTACGGCTTTAACATAAGCATAGTTGTTGGGCATTGCTGCGATATAATCAAGCCTGTCAGTATAAGGGACGAACTGAAGATATGTCTTCATCTCCCCGAGTTTTTCTGTACCCCTGTGGAGATAACCCACCACTATCTGGCAGTCCCTTATTATCTCGCCGTCCATTCTCAGTTTGAACCGAAGCACGCCGTGTGTACTGGGGTGCACTGGACCCATGTTCAAAAGAAGCGTCTCTGTTTCCATGCTACTTCCTCCTCAGCAGGTTTGACCCGTCAGTACTTACTATGTCCTCCCCGTCCTCCCCTATTGTCACGAACTGCTCGGTATTCATATCATAATCCTTTCTGAGCGGGTGTCCCATCCATCCTTCGGGGAGAAGTATCCTCTTAAGATTCGGGTGACCCTCGAACCTTATTCCCACTAGATCGTAGGTTTCACGCTCGAGCCAGTCAGCAACTTTCCAGATAGATGTAATGGAGTCAACTTCCGGGTCTTTATGGTCAAGAACCACTTTCAGTGCAAGGTTCTGTTTTTTCCTGTACGAGAAGAAATTATATATCACCTCGAACCTGTCCACGCAGTCCACGCCTGTGATAATGGAGAGATTGTCAAAACCCATCTCCTTGACTTTTGCTGCGACTTTTAACATATCCTCTTTCCTGATCACTGCAAGAGGCTTGTTCGTCTGGGTGCCCACGCTGACAACACATGCTGGCAGCTCCTGTTTTAATTCCTCTGCCGGGTTCATTTATTGAGCCCCCATTTTGCGCCGTATCCTTCGTTCTTTATCTTTTCCCTGAGCTGGATGATACCGTACAGCCATGCCTCGGGGCGTGGTGGACATCCCGGAATATACACGTCAACTGGAATAATATTGTCCACACCTTTCAGGACGCAGTAGGATTCGTGATACGGTCCTCCGGTGTTTGCGCAGCTCCCGACTGAGATAACCCACTTGGGCTCAGACATCATCTCGTAGAGCCGCTTTACCCTGGGCGCCATCCGCTTGGTAACAGTTCCTGCCACGAACATCAGGTCAGCCTGCCTTGGGCTTGCTCTAAATACCTCCATCCCGAAGCGTGCGATGTCGTGGTGCGCCATGGACACTGCCATCATCTCGATAGCGCAGCAGGCAAGACCGGAAGTGACAGGCCATAGAGAGCTCAATCGTCCCCAGTTAATCGCCTGGTCGACAGTGGTCAAAAGAATAAATCCTTCCCTGTCCTTTGCAGCAAGAAGCGTGTTGATAAGTCCGGTATCTTCCAGTTTCTCAAGAGCTGTCACCGGCTTCTTTTTAGCGATCTTAATTTTTGTAGTGTCGATAGTTATTGGATCCACTCTAAAGCCTCCTTTCTCCAGGCATAAGCAAGCCCGATAATAAGTACTTCAATGAAAATTATCATCTCAAAGAATCCGAGCGGTCCGAGTTTTTTGAATTGCACAGCCCACGGGTATAAGAACAAAACCTCTACATCAAAAATGAGGAAAACAATCACGATCAAATAATATTGTATATTAAAATGTATCCGTGCGTCCCCCACTGGAGTTTCTGCGCATTCGTATGTGGATAATTTTTCTTTGGTTTTATTGCTGGGGCGAACCATCCTGGACATAAACAAAGCGATTGCGACAAAAATAACGCCGATAACTGTAAGTATTACGACAGGTAAATAATTATCAAGAATTCCATTTGAGACCATTGGACCTCCTCTATCACGACTTTAAGAAGGACTATAGATATAAAAAGCTTATGAAATTGTTTTAGCGTAAGATTCTTAAATGAAAGAGACAACTGAAGGCGGTACAATAGAAGGAATAACGTGATGGAAAAATTATTTGATATTAAAGTCGGTTACGCGTCTTTCAAAAATCCCATCGCTCTTGCCTCAATGGCAGGCATAACTGATAGTAAGTTCGCCTCCGGATTCAAGAATGCGGGGTTGATTGTCCTGGGGGGCTATAACCTTGATGAGAAAACAAATGACGCTGCACGGAAAGAAATAGGGCGAGGCAGAACCGAGTTCGTATCAGGCGAACCCATGGAATTCCTGAACTCCGAGCTTGAAGCGTCAAAGGGAAGTACCACAATAGCAGTTAATGTGCGCGCCGCGTCGCTTCCGCCTTATAAAGAAGCGGCAAACCTGGCTAAAAAATACGGCGCGATACTTGAAATAAATGCGCATTGCAGGCAGCCGGAAATGACTGAACTCGGCGCCGGGGAAGCATTATTGAAAGACGTTCCGAAACTTTGCGAATATGTGGAGGAGATAAAAAAAACCGGAGTTGTGCTTTCGGTTAAAACAAGAGCCAATGTGGTGAATGATGTCGAGCTTGCCCTGGCTCTTGAGAAAGCAGGGGCTGACCTCATCCATATAGACGCCATGCATCCGCAGGGTGTTGATATAGGGGTTATAAAACGCGTCCGGAACTTGACCAATTTATTCATTATCGGCAATAATTCGGTTGTGGATTTTGAGAGCGCAAAAGAGATGTTCTCTCACGGGGCAGATATGGTATCTGCCGCGCGTGCCGTACGCTCCAACCCGGAAATAATAAATCAGCTCGTCTTTGATGTTTCTTCATTCCAGACCATGACGGGTTGGTATAACGCGCCCAAGCACATATGCGGCGGCGGCGACCTGCGGGCGCTTGCTTTCTGCTGCCTGCCTGTCAAACCCTGCGCTTTACACGGCGCGCTGAAACAAATCGGTATGAGCGCCGAGGAGTTCATGAAGATTAAAACTGATTTTGCAAGAAAAACGCCTATTGAATACGGGGATGGAACGTGTTTTGGAAGCATGACATGGTGCTGCAAGATAACAAAGCCCTGTTTCCTTCGCGATGGGGCGCTTGAATCGTCCGGGCTTTCTGATGTAGAATATATGCGGATAAAAAAGAGATTGTCGGAATATATCCTGAAGCACAGAAAGAAATAAAGTTATTCTATCTGATTTCAGATCAGCTACCTTTTTATCAGTCTCTCTCTTATCAAATAAATGCTGATTGCCAGTATTGCCAAGCTGAAAAGAGCATCGAATACGGGCTGGTACTTATATGTAAACCAGTTTGCTATGAGCCTGTTGATTGCTGAGTAAAGACCGAATACGGATATTAACGCAAATAACATGGCTATCAGGAAAAGCCCCAGGTAAAAATAATCCTCCATTTTTTCTCGATTCACCATTTTATGACCTCCTTCTTGATACAAACACTGCTAAGACCGCAGCCACTGCTGCAAATATTTCAAATCCGGGCTCCTTGGGCGCTCCGGCATACGCTGGCGTCGGGGTTGCTGCCGGATAATATCTTCCTTCTTTTCCCACTGCTTCGGATACGCCGCCTTCACGCACGAACTTTGAAACCTCGATATTCACCTTTTTATCCACACTTTCCTTTGGAACGGTCTTGGTGGGCGCAAGAAGCACGGGCTTCTCCCAGCTATTTATCAGCGTATCCCCTCTCCAGAGTTCCACCACAACCATATAATTGTACTCGTCAGGCACGGCAAGCTGCACGCTTTTAACTGCCGTGGTCTCGCTTGCAATCACGCCTGTCTCGGTGACTGTCTTATCAGCAAGCAGGTTGGAAGCCGCTTCTCTTGCCTTGACCGTCATTTTCAGGTTTTCCGAGGCATCCCGGGCTTTATTTTCAAGGTATATGTCGGATTTGATAGAGACTTTTCCTGTCGAGACGCTGCTCACCGTAAAATCAATATTGTTCAAAACCACTCCGCTGCGCTTTGATTGGGGCGTGAGCGCATTTAAGCCGCTGATGCTTACCGCGCCGCTGTCACGGATGCTGCCATTGTCAAAAAGCAGGATATTCAGTTCATAGCCGCCGTTTCGTTCAACCTTTAAATTTGTTGAAACCGCAAGCGTTTTTTCTAACTCCGAGCCCGTTTCAGGTATCGGCGCAGAAACCTGTGTTTCCAGAAGCTTTGTGTCACTGCTTATGGCTCTTATGAGCATTGTTGCGTTCGTTGTTTTACCGCCGTAATGATTTATATACGCTGTAACATTCACCTCTATCATTGAACTGGTCACTTCAACCGGTTTGACATCCACATCACGGATGGAAAGAGATGATGGCTGCTTGTATTCAGGCTCGGCTTGAAGAACATCGCCTTTTAGCAAAACAATGGCAAAAGACAGAATCAACACCGATGCCAATACAATAGTGAGCAGATAACCTGATTTCATAATCCCGTTGCGTAAAGGGTTACATAACATATAAACTTTACGAATGTTTGAGCAATATCCGTGTTCATGGCGCAGTGGTTTTCGTGATATTGTTTCGAAATCATAGTTGAGGCAATCCGCACAAGGTCATATTTTCTTACCTCAACCGAAACAAATAATACCCATCATAATAGACTCAATCCAATTATGCCATGTGAAAAATGCACTTTCTGCTCAGGAGACAAATGCACGGCTGCTGACCTTGAACCATGTGATTTCACGGGAGATAATTTCAAGGAATGCCTTCGCTACCGTCTTCGTTTTATTAGACCGCAGGTTATGCAATTACGTTAGATTTAACCCGGGACGCCATTTTCTGCCCCATGGAATAGCACTTAGCCATATCAGCCTCATCAGGTCTGAACATAACTTCCAGCGATTCAACAGGTTCATATCCCGACGAGCTTAATTTTTCATTTACCCCTTTAACGCCTCCTCCAGCCCAGCCGTAAGAGCCGAAGGCAGCCCAGAGCTTGTTCTTTGGTTTCAAGCCCAGAAGATATGTCAGGAATCCGCCCACAGTGTGGAACATGCTGTTATTCAGCGTGGGCGTGCCTATGATAATCGCCCTGGCTTCAAGCACTTCTTTTACTATCTCGCTCCATTCGGTTTTACGCAGGTGAAATAGCGATACATCAACGCCTGAATCAACGATTCCCCGAACGATCTCCCCTGCCATCATTTCGGTGCTGTTCCACATGGTGTCGTAGATGACAAGCACTTTCTGCTTTGATGCGCCCTCTGACCATGCAAGATAAGCGCCGATTATTTTTTCCGGGTTTTTCCAGATCATCCCGTGCGAGGGCGCTATCATCTTCATTTCGATGCCTAGCGTCTTTAGTTCCTCTATTTTCTTAAGAATAATCCCGCCAAAAGGCATAAGGATATTGGCATAATACTTTGCAGCCTCATCCATGATGGTGTCGCAGTCGTATCTTTGATGAACCCTGAGATTCCCTTCCTTTGCTGACGGATTCATCAAACC
>JBAQYK010000527.1:0-4016 GCA_049299995.1 Candidatus Methanoperedens sp. | reverse complement strand
CGCATGATATTTATTTGACCAATTTATCTTTGATAGCAATAACCGGTTAAACCGAGCCTGGTGCTGCGCTGAATTTAAACAACAAACCAATCCTGAACAATAACGGCACTTTTTCTGAAAACGTGATGCTTGTCGAAGGTCTGAATCAGATAATAATCGAGGCCCAGAAGAACGGAAGTATATCAAAGGCTGTGGTTAACATAACGCTTGATACGGTAAGCCCTGAACTATTTATTATGCAAAATCAGACATACATCAACTCAAGTTCTTTGAATCTCAGCTATACTTCAAATGCAAGCGATATACTGAGTTATCGAGTTCGTTTGAACAATTCTGCATGGGTTGCAACTAATAATAGTTATTATCTTTTCGAAAATCTCACCGAGGGCGAGGCTTTTATCGAAGTCCAGGCACTTGACCATGCCGGAAATATAGGGGAAGCAAGGGTAAATCTTACAGTTGATTTAACCCCGCCTTTCATCGAAATAATAAAGCCTGATGCTAACGAAGTAATTAAAACCAGATATATTGAGATGGCAGGTAAAACACAGGAGGGCGCAAACATTTCCATTAACGGGATGAGCCTTAGAACTGACAACGGCACATGGAATATTGCAATCGTTCTTTCAGGTGTGAATAATCCTTTCCGTATAGAAAGCATCGACAAAGCAGGGAACAAAGCAGAAAAAACAATCAATATCCGTATTGGAGAGAATTTAAGCTATGTAAAACCCTCTTTTGAGGAATTCTTAAATCTCAGCATAAACTTCAGCACGCCCGGAAAATTCGAAGGAAATAATGACGCTGTCGCAGGCAAATACGTGAGTTATCTGTTTTACAGGAATGAATCTGTCTTTATAGGATACTCCATTTACGACTCCGAGTCTACAACACTGTGGTTTAACAAAATAAGCATTAAAGGTTTCACAGACGAGAATTCCAGTATTTCCGGCCCGATTGCCACTTATAAGCAGGGCGAAAAATTCGGAGAGCAGCACTCTGTATATGTGGAGATTCATGACAACAAGATGGGAACAATGCTTCTCGACATACGCCCGTTGGAAGACATCTACGGAAAAGTCAGGGAATACCTGATGAACAAGCCAAGGGAACGATTAAGAATAAATGTTTCCCGCGAGAAGAACGTCACCATAGAAAGAAAGGAGGCAGGAAACCTCACGCCCTTCTATATCAACGAGAATTGGACAAGCTGGCCTGAAATTACATTCGAACCCGCTAACGGTGTAAATGTCACAGAGATTAGCAACGGATACAGATTCCAGAAAGACAAGAAGGCAGCGTATCTCTTCAGGGCTAATTACGCAGGGGGTTCATCTGAGTTCGCTTTCGAAGAAAATAAACTCGTAGCAAAGGTAAACAATTCGCTGCTTATATTCAGGCAGTTTCCCGGCATGAACCTTACAGACGAGGAGCTCCTCGATACTCTTATAGCCGAAGGTATTTCAGATGGCGTTATAGGTGCGGAATTCTTTATCGATGACATAGGCTCGTATGACGTGGTTACTTTCGGTGACCTTACTATTTCCGCAGGATTTCCTGATACCGATACAATGGAACTGAATGCAAGTTCCGCTTCTCTCAATGGTACTGTTCTGGCTGTCGGGATGAGCGGCAAATATTATAACAATTTATTAAATAAAAATTTGACGATAAGATACGATGGCACTGAACTCTACCCTGCAAGCGGCTATCAGGACATTATGGATGTAACCAATGATTTTGGTCATGCCGAATACCTGCTTGTAATGGGCAGCAACGGCACCATGGTACTTGTCTCAATTCCAGGTTTCTCATCACACACGATTTCATTTAAAGTTGAAACGCCTGCGGGGGGTTTCGGGTCAATGATTGTTGATTTGCTTAATTTCTTATCCGCAGGGCTGTTCCTGGCACTTCCTGCAGCCAGCAGGGAAGTGGCATTCAGTATATGGTGGTTCGCAATAGTATTAATAATTTATATTGTGATAAGAAAAGCAGTCAGGAGAAGGAACTGACGGTTTAAAGGCACATCACATTTTACACGTAATCTTTTCAAAAATCCATCCAAACTCCTGTGGTTTTGTCAGGAACTCCAGTTTCCTGATATCCTTCACAAGCCCGTACATCTCCCTGCTTTTCTGTAACCCCAGTTCCTTAAAATTGGAAGGCTCAAGCAGCCGGATTTCCGGAACGTTGCTATATTGCGGGTTTTTCACAATCCCGTTTTCCAGGATGAAATATGCGCCCCCGCCCATTTCCTTTATGGGCGCATATACCGACTCGAAGTCACGCGCTACCCAGTTAGCCATTTTCAGCACCCTGTTGGAAGCATTGATGGTGAGGTGACCGTAGCCAGGCGGGATTATCACTTTATCTCCCTCGCCCGCCTTTACAAGTATAACATCTTTTATTTTATCATCTTCGGGTTTTTGCATGAGATAATACGCTTCACCATTCAGGACTTCATATATCTCAGGAAATGTGGTAGTCGTGCCCGGAATAAAAGGATGGTAATGTCCTGCCGTTTTCACGAATTCGCACCCCATCATACGCGGGGGAATGACAGTGATGTCGTATCTCAGACCGTGTTCTTTCATTGTAAGCGCATCATTTTTGCTGAGTGAGAGTTCCCTGTACATATAATATAATTCGATATTGTTTGTCCTGGCAAGCCATTCCCTGTCATAAATGACTTCTTTCATATCAAAAAGCATCCGAACGGTCGGCTCAATTTTCTTTGTCCCGAATTCCATTATGGTCTCCATCGAACACTAATTGGTTCTTTTATTATAAAATTATTTTGTGTTTGTCTTTAAATTATACATTCGATAGGTTTATTTATGATTATAACTCACAACTCAGTAATTGTGGGTGTCATGTATATGCAGCAAGACTTTAAAGGTACCGCTCAAAATCAAGAATCTACTCGTAAAGCAGATTATTCTCAAATTTTTTTTGCAGCGATTATTATTATAATAAGTGGAATAATGTTAATGCTTTTTGGAGTTGTTTCGAAGAGTTATCCTTTAAGTATTTCTGAATGGTTTATTGAAGCAGGAAGAACAGTGCTGGTCACTGGCATAATGGTCTTTTTTTATGAATATGCACTAAGGCATTTTTTCTTAAGGAAAATAGACGAAGTATTTAAAAACACAATAGAATCGGTGACCATACGGTTAAAAGCTATTAGTGAAGAAGTAAATCTTTTTGGGGAAAAAATTGAGGATATTGAAGAAACTGTGGTTTTTGCAAAAAAAGCTATCGAAAGCGGATTAGTGACAGTTCATGCAACACGTGAATCTGCTTTAAATAGATTAAAAGAAAAAATAAA
The DNA here is from genome assembly GCA_049299995.1 of Candidatus Methanoperedens sp. Classification (GTDB taxonomy): domain Archaea; phylum Halobacteriota; class Methanosarcinia; order Methanosarcinales; family Methanoperedenaceae; genus Methanoperedens. The sequence goes on along the minus strand of JBAQYK010000527.1, from coordinate 685 downwards.
TCAAACTAACGATGAGACTACAATAAAGTTATGCGGAATTTCTTTAGGGGATTTCCTCTTAGAACGAGGGAAACTTCACAAATTATTTGTTGAGTGTTTGGATAAAAAAAATAATTTTAAATTTGAAGTTATAATATTAGATGCTGATTCCGAAGCCGCTAAGGAAAGAGCTAGACGTGAAGAACCAGATACGTATTGTGATGAAGGTTACGAAGCAACTGGTGCCTATAATGAACTAATTGCTGCCCGTAAGAAAGCTGAGTCGTTGCAAAAACGTTATAATAAAGATAAGCTTGAATTAAAAACATCCAACGTCTATGCATTATGCTTTTTAGCAACAATCAAAGACACGATGTTTATGGAACCTTACAACTATGCGCGCAGAGGAAGTGAAGCCCCGGTTTTGGAAATTAAACGTTCCGATGAAGAACATGCTGAGCATGATCTTTTTAAAATTTATGTGGGACATTTCGAATCTCTTTGGAAAAAGCCAAATCAAGGGGATGAAAATACAAACGAACTTTGTACAAAATCAACTAAAACTTAGTCGATTTAGCAGATGTATTAATTCTTTACCTTTGACTAATAAACGCTATTCAGGCGACAATAGCGAGTTTATTTTGTCAGAATAAAAAGAAAAAATATTCCCTGCTGTGATTAAAATTGTCCCGAACCAGAATATCAT
>JBAQYK010000526.1:0-1539 GCA_049299995.1 Candidatus Methanoperedens sp. | reverse complement strand
GGGGACATCTATTATGCAGGGAAATATTTACGATAAGACTTACGAGTTAGTACATGCATTGGACAGGTAAATCAGGATTATTATGAAACAGGAACTTAAATCGACCAAATTCGGAAAATACGGCGGGCAGTTCGTACCTGAAGTATTGATGCCTGCCCTTGAAGAGCTGACAGAACAATATGAAAAATACAAGGACGACCCTGTTTTCAATGAGGAATTGGAGCATTATCTCAAGGATTTCGCAGGGCGCCCATCTCCATTATACCACGCAAAACGACTGAGCAGGGAATACGGAGTCAAGATTTACTTAAAACGGGAAGACCTTGTTCACGGCGGCGCCCATAAATTGAATAATACCCTCGGACAGGCGCTCCTTACGAAATATATGGGTAAAAAGCGGATTATTGCCGAAACCGGCGCAGGTCAGCACGGTACAGCCTGCGCAATGGCGGGCGCAGCCTTCGGTATCAAGACTGAGATTTACATGGGCGCAAAAGATACGGTGCGCCAGCGGATGAACGTTTACAGGATGGAATTGATGGGCGCAAAAGTCATACCAGTAAAAAGCGGCTCGCAGACACTGAAAGATGCCATCAACGAAGCGATGCGCGCCTGGGTCGCCAGTGTGGAAACCACACATTATATGATTGGTTCGGTAGTCGGTCCGCATCCCTATCCTGTTATGGTTCGCGATTTCCAGAGCGTCATAGGAAAAGAGGTACGAACCCAGATAATGGAAAAGGAAGGAAGATTCCCGGATTCGATTGTTGCATGCACGGGAGGAGGCAGTAATGCCATGGGGATTTTTTATCCTTTCATTGAAGATGATGTTGACCTTTTTGCTGTGGAAGCTGGCGGAAGCGGGATGAAAGTTACAGACAAAGAAGCGCTGCACTCTGCAACCTTATGCGCAGGTGAAGAAGGTGTGCTTCACGGCATGCACACGAAAGTGCTCCAGAACAAGTACGGGCAAATACTTGAATCAAGCTCTATAGCGGCAGGGCTGGATTATGCCGGGGTCGGCCCGGAACTTGCGTATCTTGCGGATATCGGGAGAATCAGACCATGCAATTCAATGGACAGCGAGGCACTGGAGGCGTTCCATGACCTGTGCATGCTTGAAGGCATAATCCCGGCGCTTGAGTCTTCTCATGCCATAGCCTATGTCAAAAAAGCCGCCGCGTCTGGAGAACTGGGCGATGTTGTGGTAATAAACATTTCAGGAAGGGGCGACAAGGACCTTGAAACAGTGCTGGGGGTAAGACATGAAAATAAGTGAGAAATTCAGCGAATTAAAAAAGAAAAAAGAGGGCGCTTTGATTGCCTATATATGCGCAGGCGACCCCACGCCAGAGGCTACAAAAGAGTATGTGACCGCGCTTGTAAGAGGCGGGGTTGATGTTATTGAACTGGGGCTCCCTTTCTCCGACCCCGTGGCTGACGGTCCCACAATCCAGGCTGGGATTGAGCGGGCGCTAAGCGGCGGGATGACGCCTGATATATATTTCAGGACAGTGGGGTCTCTCAGGGTTCATATCC
>JBAQYK010000525.1:0-2270 GCA_049299995.1 Candidatus Methanoperedens sp. | reverse complement strand
AATAAAAACGAGGAAATAATATGAAACAGGAACGTTGGGGCAATATCGGATCAAAATTTGCCCATCTGACAAGCGCGCACCCGTGCTACAACGAAAAAGCGCATTTCACAACCGCGAGAATTCACTTACCTGTGGCGCCGCGCTGTAATATCCAGTGCAACTACTGTATCAGAAAATTAGATAAATGCGAGCACAGACCTGGCGTAGCGGGTGCCATTCTCAATCCACGGGAAGCGCTTATCAGGGTTGATAAATACATAAAAGAAATGCCAAACCTGCGCGTGGTGGGAATAGCAGGACCTGGTGAATCGCTTGCGAATGAAGAAACCTTCGAGAGCTTTCGCCTTGTTCATGAAAAATATCCGGAACTTATAAAATGCGTGGCAAGCAATGGTCTTGTGCTGGCTGAAAATGTGGACAGGCTCATCGAGGTCGGAGTAACCAGCGTCACGGTCACCATAAACGCGGTTGACCCCGAGGTGGGCGCAAAGATTTACTCCTTCGTGCGCTATCACGATACGACGTATAAAGGTGTTGAAGGGGCAAAACTCCTTATCGAGAACCAGTTCCTGGGCGTTAAGAAAGCAAGCGAGGCAGGACTGAATGTAAAGGTAAACACAGTGCTGATACCTGAAATCAATTTTGAGCAAGTAAAGGAAATAGCAAAGCGCTCGGCAGAGAACGGCGCCATTTTGATGAACATTATCCCCCTGATACCGCTTAACAGGTTTGAGAAAGAAAGAGCGCCTGAATGCGATGAACTCACCATGGCAAGGACGATAGCGGAAGAGTTCCTGCCCCAGTTCAGGCTGTGCAGGCAGTGCAGGGCTGATGCTGTCGGTATTCCCGGACATGAGCCGTGCGGCTCCCCTGTGCAGCACAGGGCTACTGAGTATTACCATGCGTAGGCTGTTAATTCCCAGGCTCTGCATTATCGGGTTTTAAAACCTTATTGTTCAAACCTGAGGGCATCCACAGGATTCATCTTTGCCGCTGTCCTTGCAGGCACAACGCCTGAGATCACGCCCACGAATACAGAGAATACAAGTGCAAAGACAAGAAGCTGGGGCGTGACAACTGCGTTCATCGCCCCGCCAGGTCCTATTGCCCGCATGCCAACTGCGGATATAATAACCGAAATCAGTATGCCAGAAATTATTCCGAGCACTCCGCCCACAAATCCGAATAATCCTGATTCCATAAGGAAAAGTTTCATCACTTCATTATCCGTAGCGCCCAGAGCCTTTAGCAGACCAATCTGCCGTGTGCGTTCCATGACCGACATGAACATGGTGTTCGCTATGCCCACAGCGCCCACAAGAAGCGAAACCGCCGCTATCGCAGCCAGGAACAGTGATATTGTCTGGACGACACTGGTTATCTGCTGTTGTATTGTTGCAAAAGCTGTGACTGTGAAATCCCTGGTTCTTGGATTGACATGCCTTGACGGCATAAGTTTTGTTACAATATCTGCAGCTACTTGATTTGCCAGCGTGGGGTCCGCTACCTTTACCATGATCGAAGTAAATGTGTTCCTGGATACATTCGTAGTTATCACATCCCTGGCATAATCAGCCGGCATATACACCGCATTGTCGCCTCCTCCTCCAAAACCTCCTCCTGATTGGACAAAGATTCCCACGACCTTGAAAGTCTTGCCTCCTATCGTAACCGGTCTGTTCAGGGTAATCGGCTGCAAAAAAGTTTCATGAGCTAAAGAATAGCCTATAACAACGGCATTTGAATCACCCGGCTGAAGGTATCTGCCAGCTTCAAGCTCTGTTGTGACCATGGAGCGCCAGACTGCGGTATCAACGCCGCTTATGGATACTGATGTCTTCTCCGTACCCAGTATCATATCCGACCTGCCCGAAACCATGCCGTTTACGTAAAGCACGCCTGGCGCCTGTTTAATCACGTTCACGTCTTTATCCGTGAGGTTAATACTGGCACTTCCTGCCGATCTTCCCCCGTCAAAACCCCCGCCGCTTGCCCTTGAAAACCCCGGGGTCACCGTAATCAAATCGGCTCCAAGACTGCCCAGGCGAGCCGCCACGCTCTCCTGCATCCCCTGTCCTATGGAGATTATAGCTACGACCGCAGCTACGCCTATTACAATGCCTATAATAGTGAGCCAGCTTCGCATTTTGCTTTTTCTGACGTGGCTCAGGGATAACCTGAAAATATCAAAAGTATTCATATTTAGTCCCCGTTAGTCCCTTAGTCCCCGTATTTAAATACGGGGTCTCGATAGGGGTCTCCACACGGGG
>JBAQYK010000524.1:0-2097 GCA_049299995.1 Candidatus Methanoperedens sp. | reverse complement strand
GGCATGATGTACTGTTTTATGTGCCCTTTGAATTAATCGGTATTAATGTAACTTTAGTCGAAGTAAGGCATCCTCCGCTTGAAGATTCCGCCGGTGTTATCCTCACTGACGGAAGAAGCAAGATTGTTATTACGGGCGATACGGCAAAAGATATTCCTGAAAAAAGCCTTGAGCTGATGTCCCAGCCGGACCTCCTTATTGCAGATGCCATAATCCCGGCGATAGGAACCGTACCCAAACACATGAACGCTGACGAAGCAATGGAGCTTGCCTCGAAATTGCAGGCAAAAAAGGTCGTGCTTACCCACCTGAGCCATCTTTTCCCTCCCCATGAACAATCAATTAAAGATTTGCCGCTTGGATATGACGGTATGGAGTTTGAGTTTTAAGCATTTTTTTATATTCTCCTGCGGAAAGTATATTTAATCCACTAACATTTCAGACGATACTTCTTCTAACTCAAAGTACCAATGAAGGAAGCTCTTGGGGATGCAGGAAGTTAAAATTAAAGCAAGGAATTAAAATGGAAACTACGCCTACAGATTTCAATGTAAAGGACCTGAATGAAAATTCAAAAAATGTTAATGCCACTCTTAAAGTAATCGAAATAGGAGAGGTTAAGGATATAAAATCAAAATTCGGAGATAAGCGCGTCTGTGAAGTAAAAGTCGCAGACAGCACAGGATGCATCTTATTATCGTTATGGGATGACCAGATCGGTAAAATAGCAGCCGGGGATACGATAACAATCCAGAACGGTTATATTTCTATTGTCAGGAACTCTATGAGATTAAACATAGGAAAATACGGAAAGATGCTGTTATCCGAAGAAGCGCTTCAGGAAGTTAATACTGATATTAACATGTCAGATAAACATGTTGAACAGCCCGAACGACCCAGGAGCAGCGGTGGATATGGGGGGGGCGGACGCAGCAGCGGCGGCGGAAGTGGAGGCGGAAGCGGGGGAGGTTATGGCAGCATGTATGGAAGCGGTGAACGCAGCTTTGGCGGATTCAGGCGCGGGGGGTACGGTGGCGGCGGAGGCGGCGGTAGAAGCGATTCGCGAAAAGACAAAAGAGGCGGTCGTGGAAGAAGGTAATTTCCCTTCTTTTTTCTTTTTTTATTAACACTTTTTATAGTTCGGCTGTGTTATACAGTAATTAATGCTTGAAAGTATTTCAAATACATTTCTTTCCACCACAAACAGGGAATTTAGGGTTCTTGTTGCAATCGAGAACAAGATGAAATTCTATGAATGGGTTCCGATAGAAGAAATTGCCAGTTTTACAAATTTTGAGCTAAAAGAAGTCAATTACCTGCTTTCAAGTCTTGCAAAAAATAAACTCGTTCACAGGAATATCAAGACTTATGAAGGATACAGGATATATTTTGAGGCTTATGACCTGCTGGCTCTGAATGCGTTTGTGAAAAGGGGTTCTGTAAATGCATTTGGGGATGAAATCGGTGTCGGGAAGGAATCGGTAGTATTTGAGGCTACAGGCGGTATCATCGACAGGCGCGTGGTCATAAAATTCCACAGGGAAGGAAAGATGAGTTTCAAGAAGGTAAAAGTGAAAAGGGAACATATCGGGGAGCGAAAACACCTTTCCTGGCTGTATGCCTCGCGCCTTGGAGCAAAAAGAGAGTATGATGCCTTAAAGACCCTTTATCCTGAGGTGAGCGTCCCCGAGCCAGTTGATTATAACAGGCATGCAATCGTGATGTCCGTGGCAAAAGGAGGGGAGCTTGCCCATACAAAGATAGACGAGCCTGATTGGTATCTTGATGAGATATTGGAACAGGTGAGAAAGGCATACAGGCTTGGCATAATCCATGGAGACCTGAGTGAATTCAATATATTTGTTAATCCCGAAGGATGCGAGCTTATAGACTGGCCGCAATACATTACGCCATCTCATGCGAATGCAACTGAGCTGCTTTACCGGGATATTGACAACGTCCTTTCTTTTTTTAACAGGAAATACAGGATTAAAAGAGATATCCGGGAAGTGATTAATACCGTAGTGGGCTGATTTATGCCGGAAAATGTTATTTTTGGGATAGATATCGCAAAAGGCTCAGTCCGGGCAAAAGAAA
>JBAQYK010000523.1:0-11444 GCA_049299995.1 Candidatus Methanoperedens sp. | reverse complement strand
ATATATATCAGATCGAATGAATGTGTTTTGAATGGTAAATTAGTAACTGATGAAAGAATGGGATTGAACTTTTGGTCTAAGTTAATCAACATGTTTCTAGATATATCCAATCCATAACAGTTACACTGGGGATACTTTACCTTAATTGCATTTAGCATGCTGCCTCCTCCACACCCAATATCCAAGAAATTCTCAGGAAAGAAATCTTGTGGAATCATATTAATCTTTATTCTATCCACATGTTTAACTGGAAAAGAATAATTTTTAAACTCAGCTTCAAAAAAATTCTTAATATCTTTCATGTTAATTATTTGAACCCTAACCTTCCCTTTAATTTTTATTTTTTATAGTAAGCAATTAATTTACCAACTTTCATCCATTTCTGCCAAATACTTTTAAAGAATAATTTCGTATTCATTTTTAACCTGCCGATTTATATCGTCCATTTGATAAGCTCTGCATTGCTAAAAAACTTTGATCATCAAGATTTTTCACAACGAACTTATCCTTTTACTGCCTCGATAAACAGCGTATCCTCCGGTCTATTATCCAGCAAATCAACATCGGGGGTTTTGCCATTGCGATACGAGCAAGAAACAATATCCTTAAATCCGATTTGCTCCAGCATATTCTTAAGCAGTTCAAAATCATACATGTATTTGTGACGGGCGAAGTTACTATCTCCGTCCTCTACAAAAAAATAATTATTCAGCATTTTTTCTTTTTCACCTTTCGCATACAGTGAAATGGCGTATGCAAGATCAGGTATGCATATCCTTACCATACCCTTCGGCTTTAGAACTCTATGGGCTTCCTGCAAAAGATATGATGCATCCTTTTTGAACAGATGCTCAAGAAAGTGCGATGAATAGATAAAGTCCACCGATTCATCCTCAAAAGGAATACCGTAAGAGAGGTCATGATGAACAAAGCGATGTTCTTTAAGTAAAGTGCAGTATTCGGTACTGGTATAATAGCGGCTGGCTCCGGAAATTCGATACGGCAGCCTGTGCACAGCCCCCGGTAATTGCGCAACAAGCGCATTCAGGCTTCCATCCAGATTGACCCATCCTTTTGCAACGGCAAGCCCGCATCCAAGATTAATTTTAACCGGGTTTGCTTCACCATCCAGGCAGATGCGCCTGTTCTTCTTTACATAACACAGCGCCTGCGTAGATAACTCTATGATACTGCGGATTAGCTGCATATTATTTCATCCTTTCAGTCTGCGGATACATTACCGGGATGCCATTCTTTAGTGGGTAAGCAGTCCTGCAATTATTACATAAAATGCTGTCAGAATACCTTAATAACATATCTGAACCGCAGGTTGGGCAAGCCATAAGCCGAAAGAGATCTATTTTTTTGTTGCGGTTGTTTTGTGAAAATAAAATTCTAACCAATCTCAAAACCAAGCCTCTTATGGGCATCTTCATACCTAATCGCCCAAAAGATTTTGATTTTATATGAGCCTCATCAGGAAGTTGCCAGTTTGAATCAACTTCTGGATTCACAATTTCAAAATCAATAGAATCCTGCCAATAAAAACGCATATAGAATGGTTCCGGATGTTTTGAAATGAAGCCGATGAACTTTCTATCCTTTAACTTCCTCTCGTATTCATCTACAATTTCCCGATCATGACGCCAGAACGGCTTCTTGAATATCCGTATCTTGGAACCGATACCTGCAACCTCCAGACGATGATATGTAAAAGGGTTTATTCTCTCAAAAAAAGCATCCGGCGTTTCTATATAGCCAGCCTTACCAACACGCATCAACTCTTTCAAAAAATGTTCTGGATATGGTGAATGTTCCAGAATATGCGAAGCAATAATAAAATCAAAAGATTTATTTTTGAATGGCAGCTTTTCTGCAAAGCCTAAGACTAGTGGACGATCCTTTACTAAGGATGATTCGATACGCTCTACAGTTTCTTCATATGCATCAAGCAAGATATTAGCACGCGGGTAGGGATTACCACCAGCACCTATCTCTAATACCAAGGCGTCTTTACCCACAGGACAATGCAGCCTGCGAAGAGACCAGGCAATACCTTCCATGCCAAGCTTCTTAAAAAAATGCATTGCGTTTGATTCTTGTTTCATTTCGATCGAGTTTATGTTTTTATATTACTTTGATTAATCCATTCAAGTACCTGCTTCATACGTGAAACTACATCATGACCATCGGATATCACGCGATGATAGCCGGCAGCAGCGACTGATTGCCTGGGGGTTTCATCCTCTAAATAGCGCTTTAGTTTAGCTATCAGCTCTTCCCTGGAACGGAAAAAATCCGCCTCCACCCCTTCCTTATAAAGAGTGGCAAGGTCATCGCTATATTCGGACAGCATAAACGTGCCTGTAGCAGGAATCTCAAAACACCTGCGTGTGTAGGTATCGCGGTTCATTTTGGAGAGAAAGCAGAGAGCTACTTTGGCGCCGCATAAAGCCTTATTGTACTCATCTCCCCAGACCAGTTTTACCGGGACGAGGCTGCGGAGCACAGCAGATTTTCGAAGCACCGGATCCCAGTCATAACCAGGACCGAACAACCGTAAATGGAATCCCTGCCTTACAATCTCTTCCAGCATTCCCAGGCGTCCATCAGGCTCGTAATGTCCGACAAAAACAATATCGCAGGCAAACTGCTCCAGTTCTTCATGAGATAGTGTAACAGGATGATTGCGCCATGGAATGAACCATGAGCGCAGTAAATGTACCTGCTTTGCTCCCGCACGTTTGAAATCCTCAATATTATGGTGCCTGTAAGCCAGTATCATATCATATTCCGGAATAGATGCCAGAAAATGCCGCCACAACCAGAACGGGTGATTTTCAGCAAAGGGGTCGTCATTATTATAGCCGACTAAAACAGTTGTGGGCAGATTTTTCTTTATTAACCTGAGCGTATCTGGTTTTATATGCGTGCCGCGATACAAAAAAATTACATCCGGTTGGTGTTCATAAACTGTCCTGATGAAAGCTGCATTTATCTTGCTGATTATAGAACCAATAATGAACTTGTTCTGAAACCTTTTGCTTAAAGATTCAATCACATGAAGCAGGCAATTGCGGTTTGATTCGGGTTTGAAATATTCATGCCATGAGAAACGGTAAGCTTCGTGACCCAATTCTTTAAACGCCTGGTACACCCCTTTCTCGTGAAGTTCTGAATGCCAGTCACCTGCAACAAGAATTTTCAAACCGGTTCACCCTGATAAATATTCCCGATGGCTGGCGTGTATCCCATTCGGGTTTTTACCAAATTTATTATCCTGTCTACCCGTTTTGATCCCATGAACAACAAGGATAAAAAATACAGATGAAACATTGCATTTTTCCAGAAACCCCATTTTGCCAGCTGGTAAGAATATTTTAAAAACACGGGCAATGGCTTCTCAGCCTGTATTGATAATATCGGGTATGAATAATTCCCGATATCCCTCTTGATTCGCCGGTATATGCGGACGTTTTTCGTCCTGTCAACATACTCTGCAATATCAAGCATCCCTCTGACAAAGTGCAGGGAGGATTCGGGTGTATGGGCAGCAGGTACGAATTTTTCTCGTTCCGGTTCGCTGTTCCCGAAGTCCGGTATCCCACCGTTACGATATAGAACAAGTATCTCTGGAAGGAACACCCCGTTCATTCGGGTAAGTATGTTTGCCACTAAATATAACTGGTAAAGTAATGTCCCGTCGAATCTTTCCGTGGAGTATTTCAAAGCCTCTTCCCTGTGGATGGTCATCCCGGGAATTACAACCGACCTGCGATAAAAAGTACTGATCGTTTCAGCGCCTGCAGGAAAAAACCTCTCGGATTCGAAATATCTGAAGATTTGATCGATGTTTTCCGGGGAACCATTGAAGGATGCATAACTCCTCAGTAATACGCCTATGTTGTCGTATCGCTCAATAGCGGAAGCGACTTTTGACAGGGCACCGGGGAGTACAAGGTCATCGTTGCCCATAAAAAAGCAGTATTCTCCGCTCGCTTTTGTGATTATATTCCTCAGGTTGCCGTCGTATCCGAGATTTTTTTCATTTTCGTAGTATTTGATAATCCCTGGATACTTCAGATTGTAATCGCTAGCTATTTCGCGGATCTCTTTCCTTTTTGGCGAGTTATCCTCGCAGATAACTATTTCAAAATCATCATAATTCTGTGAAAGAATGGATTCCAGAAGGTGGGGCAGTACCTCAGGGCGGTTATAGGCGGGGATGCATACGGAGATTTTTTTGGTCATATTTTTGTCAGAAGATTTAATATTTTATAATTCCATCATAAATTTCTTTCCATACGAAATTTGAGCATTAGTTTTAAGCCTTCTGTTCAACTATAATAATATTTAATAATCAGCTTTTACTTTCCCGATATGTAAAAGTTTTATACATCACTAAAGTCCCGCTAACTATATAAGTTAATATAAAATTTAACAGGGCTCCATTCATTTTATATTGGGAGATTGCATAATACCCAAAAATAAGTGAAAAAATACCGCCAGCAATATTCGGCAAAATCAATTTTGATGTCATGTTTCGTGCATAAATTTCATAAGTTGTAATTGCAGTTAAAGCACTGAACGATGTGGCAATCAACATATATGGCATCATCCATGCACTGGTAACATATTTTCCATCAGTAAATACCAACAATATTTCCTTGGAAAACAAGAACGTTATAATTATCAATATGGCATATATGGGAACTGTAATATACAGCAATTTTTTTGTCGTATTTATGGCATAACCTTTCTTGATATTTTCTCTTTCGTAAATTATTGGAATGAAGAAACTGGCTATAACACCAAGAATGGCATTGGGAGGAACAAACGCTAGGGAACTCACAATACTAAACTCTGCAACACTGGATTCATCCATAAAAGTATTTAGAAACCACCTATTTGACATGATCTGCGACCAACCAAATATAGACCAAATTAAAAGAGGATAAGAAAAAAACCAAATATCTTTAAAAACTTTTGTCATATTGGCAAAGCTTATTTTATTTAATTGAAAAACATCCATATTTTGATAAAAAAAGAAAAATACTGTTACAGAACTTATAGAAGCAAAAATAAGTATTAATTTCTGGATGTCCAGCCCAAAATAAAGATAGGCTAAAATTATCAATGAATTTTTAAAGATTAGTTCAAAAAATTTTGAGCCAGCGACGAATTTTCTCTTTCTGTTTGAATTTTCTATTAATAGTACAGTTGTTTTTAATACTTCAAAAAATAGCCAAAACGGCAGGACTAAAAGAATTTTCTGCCATATACTTTCATGTAAAATAAATAATTTTATATTTGCCATTAAGGCAAAATAAATCATTAAAATAATAACATAAATTGCAAGAATATTCGAGTAATTTTGTTTTAAGACATTATCCTTTTTATAAATAGATATAAATCTTGCCACTCCCTGATCAAAAATAGTAAATGGCAGTAAACTGACCAGCGCCATTAAAGATATTGTGAGGGAATAATACCCAAAATCAGATTTGGTCAGGAAACTGGATAGGATCTTTATCAGCAATATCCCGCTTATTAAATCAATCAGCTGGCTGAAAACAACAATCCTAAGTTCGGTATTGGTGGCTATTTTTCGTAACATTTAACCCAACTTACAAATATAATCCCCTATCACAAGGTAATCAATAACACCAGTCAATAGTGATTTAATCGCATCCTCAGGTTTGCATACAATTGGCTCCTCGTGCACATTGAAGCTTGTATTGATAAATAAAGGCAATCCAGTAATTTCATAATATTCTTGCAGTAATTTATGATACTTTGGGTTAGATTCTTTTGTAACAAGTTGAGGTCTGGCTGTTTTATCAATATGAGCAACCGCAGGAGCCTTTTTTACCCATTCATCCTTCATGTTAAATGTTATAGTCATAAACAATGCAGGAAACTTCATGCTCTCCTTGGGAATGTCAAAAACGTCATCTGCATATTCATACAAGCAGCTCGGCGCAAAAGGCATAAATTCTGTTCTTTTCAACCTGTCGTTCAACCACTTATTTATATCTCTATCTGTTGGATTTGCCAGAATGCTCCTGTTGCCGAGAGCTCTTGGACCATATTCCATCCTTCCCTGAAACCATCCAACTATTTTATTGTCGGCAACAAGCATGGCAGTTTCTTTGCATACATCTGATGATTTTTTATAATTAATCTTGGGATGTTTTTTTAATGCGATTTCAATTCCTTGGTCTGAGTATTCTGGGCCATAGTAAATAGTCTTTATTCCCATCTTTTCTGGGTCGTAATTATTTTTTTCATGATATTTGTATATCGCAGCCCCGTATGCTGCGCCACCATCACCCATATCAGGATATATGTACACGCTGTCAACACATTCAAGTTCACTTATTTTCTGGTTGAATTTTACATTGGCAAAAACCCCGCCAGCCAGAACCACATCTCTTATGCCGGTTTTTTCAATCCAGTATGTGACAATCTCACATATTCTTTTTTCGAGCAAATGCTGTACCGAGGCAGCTAAATCTTCATTTGACAAATTCCCGCATCTTTCGATCAATTCATCATAACCGTATACATAGTCAAATCCAAAAAACCCTGCAAATTTCCTGAAGGCTCTGTGCTTTAAGCTTGGTATGGTTAACTTCACAAATTCCAGTCTTCCATCCACGATTTTTAACTGTTTATCAAAACACTTTTCTGCTTTTGTTGGGTCACCGTAAGCAGCCAGCCCGGTTATTTTTCCTTCGTGCCGTGAGACTTTAAAACCGCACTTCTTGGTTACTGCAGAATAAAGATATCCGGCTGAATTATAATGATCAGTTTCGCTTATCAGTTCAATCTTCCCATTCCTGCAAATATTGACCGTGGCTGATAAGAAGTCTCCTTCACCATCCATGGTGAAAGCTAATGCCATCTTTTTACCGGAAGAATAGTAAGCGGATGCTGCATGAGAAAGATGATGATCTAGAAAAATTACCGGAGCGTTAATCCCATTCTCAGCGAGCAATATTTTAATTTTTTTCTCAGCGTACTTGCAACTTTCAGCATCTGTTTTTATTTTTTTCCATTCAGAATCGTTGATATAATAATCGTCCGGTTTTTTATCGTTCTGAACATCGTAGTATTTCTTATCCTCGGTTAAAAGGAAAGCAATCGCTTCAGCCACTTCTTTATGATACTTCGAAGTTGAAACAACAGCTAAATCAATCTCACCCGGTTTAATTAAACCGTTCTTCAAAACAAATCTCAATGACTCGAAAGGAAAGCCAATATAAGATTTTATCCTATTAAGCCTTTCTTCACCTATTGAAAAGATATTTATTCCATCTTTTACTATTGAAAGGGTTCCGTCGTGTGATGTAGATATACCAAGTATTAACATTCTTTCTATCTCCTTACATTTTTATTATAATGAACCATCCTTTAATAATACCAATTGTAACCTCTATTTACGAAGAACCATTATGATCCGCAAGGAATCCAATTACTTTTAATGCTGAAGATATCCGTTTCTCCCATGTATGGAACCGACGCGCTTTCAGATAACCTGATAAAGCAATAGCTTCTCGCTGTTCATGATGCGCAAGATAGTACTGAATTTTTTTTACACACTCATCAATTGAAAGATAACATTCAATATCTTTTCCTTCCTCGAATAATTGCAACAAATCAGGATTGCGGTGCGTAATGTACAAAGCACCTGCCATTGTGGCATCGAAATCCCGAAGCTTGAGAGTGTAAATATCCTTGTTATGGCCTACAGTACCAATACCAAGTATGATCTTTGACCGTCCAAAAACATGAGCGATTTCAAGTGGTCCTATATACCCATTAGGCCACCCTGAGCCATATGCTTCCACCTTGATGTCATTTTTAAGGAGATTTTTTATAATGGCTCCACGGATTCCGTAATTATTTCCAACAAAGCACACGTCTATGTCCTTTTCAGTTTCTGGTTTAAACATGTCAGGATCGCTTGCCATAGGCCAAAAAATAGCTGGGCATCCGTGAACTATATAGCGAATACTGCAATCCGGGCAGCTTGTCAGCACAAGGTCAAGTCCATCTGCTAAACCAACTGACCCAAGAACTATCCCCTTATACTTACCCCATAATTCGGGAAGCCTATCGTCCATAGAAATATTGACGGTAACTATCCCTTTCTTCTGAACCCATTTCAAAGCATCAACAGAAATGTAGTTTGCCCACATCTGACCGACGAGAATGTCTATTTTACCATGTTTAAGAGCCGTATCAATCTGTTCTATGAGGCAATTACTGTTATTTTCAACGACTTCTGTATCATATGTTTTAGTGGAGAACTCCTGCCCATACTTCCCTTGGCGATTGGCAAATGTTATTACCTCTCCGAATTTTTCCAGTCCTTTAAGAAATCCGGAATAATCCTGCTCTTTATTAGCACCGACCCAGAAAATTCGCAGCCTCCTGTCAGTAATATCTGTCAAAGATATCCCTCGTTGCTTTATTCTTTCCTGAACCATTTGAGGAATTTTCTCAGGTTCGTACGAAAGCCCCTCCTTTTGAGCTTTTTCATTATAATAGTGCGAGAGTTTCTCTGAGACCTTTTTCGTTTTAACTGCTTTTATATATGCATTAATATTATAAATATAATTATTGTTTTTTAAAATATTTTTAAATTCCATTACGAATTTCCCCGATTGAAATGACTCTTATTGTTATCCATCTTTACATTTTGCCTTTGCATTAACCACCATCATAAAATTATTATACAATCTGCAACAGGCGGGTATCGTTATCAAATATTTTAAAGTAATATTTACGAACAGTACGAAAATATTGTAGCACTTGAGAATGCACTTCTCAGTGTGAGAAAAAGGAGAATCATCTATTATACAAGATATTGTTCGCGTAACCAGTGCTTGGTGTTTAGCCTGATATAGATATCGTTTGAGCCATGTATCAGGAAAGCCGGCTGGGCGCTGATAAGAGCGGTCTTTTTGCCGATAATAAAATAAAACATCCTTCAAGCTGCTCACTTTCGTCAGGCTGAGCAAACGAAGCATATATAAATTATCATGGTCCCCGCCCCTATTATCCACTTTATAGAAATACCGTAATGCTTCTCTGTGTATTTCCGTTTTCATCAATCCAAATTGCAATGGGATAGGGCACCTATGAAGCAGGTAAAAACAAAAGTTATGGAACTTAGAATTATCAGCACTCAGAAAGTAGCTTTCTTTCATATGTACCGGCATTCGCGAGCCATCTTCATATATATAGCCAAGTCCCGAATACACCAAGCCAATATCCGGATTTGAGTTCATAATCTCCATCAGCTTACTGATGTAGGTCGGAGCATAAACATCGTCGTCACATGCCAACAAGAAAAACTCGCCCCTTGCATAACGGGCTACCCTGTGATGTCCTTCTGGATCACCTACCCTGAAATCATCAAGGATATATTTTATTCTTTTATCTTTTTCTGCATAAGACAAACAGATTTTCTGTGTATCGTCGGTAGAGATATTATCCAAAATGATTAGCTCAAAGTTTTTGTAATCCTGCGCCAAAAAAGAATCCAGTGTATGTCGCAAATATTTCTGACCATTAAATACAGAAATGCATATACTTACAAGTGGTTTATCCATATCATCTATCGCCCAGCCAACCAGCATATCCTGACATGCCTAATCTTTGCAAAGACTTTTTTAGTATTTTAGCGATACCTTTGAAAGAGTTGTGTTTTTTTAAATAGATATTATAGAAAATAAATGCATAATGAAACATAAATCCATATGCAAATTCATTATAATCACCAGGATAGGCTTTTTTTGTTTTTATTTTAACGCGTTTGTAACAATTTTTGCATAACACCACTAAATATGGAGCTGATGTATATCTGATGTGTTTGTACTCAGAAATTTGGCGACACGTCGGGCATTCGACCCTGAAGCTGTAAATATTTTTACCGTTATAAACTTCAGCTTCTCGTTTTGAAGTCAGAACCCTCCCACTTATGAGATATTTTTGGCTTAACACGTAATAATCCACTTTTGTTTTAATTTCATTGAATTTTTTATCGCTGAGTTTCGTTAAATTGATGACCGGGAATTTATCTCTGATGAATTGTACCTTATCTTCGATCATGTTATTTGCAATAGCATATTGCCAAACCTGTGAATCCGGGACTGCAATCAGAAAGCCCAGATTTATATCATATTCCTGATGTTTACGCCACCATTCAAGTGACTCATTAATAGTTTCTTCTGTTTCTTCTGGATCACCAAGGATTATATTACTGCAAGCTCGGACTCCCACATCAAGTGATAATTTATACGCTCTTTCTATTTCGCTTTTCGTGATTTTCTTTTTCATGCTTTTTAAAACTTTATCATTCAGGCTTTCCACACCTAACCCTATCATTAATATACCTGAATCCTTCATTACTTTGAGCATCTTTTCATTTACATTGTTTACCCTCCATTGCGCCATCCATCGAATATTGTATTTACCGATTCGGTCAGTAAATTCGTATATTCTTTTCTCGTTCGCAGAGAACAATTCATCCAATAAATTTAAAAGTGTAATATTATATTTTTCTACCAAATAATCAATTTCTTTGAAAACATTATCAAGCGATCGTTGCCTGTATATATTACCTAATGGATGGTAGCAAAAAGTGCATTGATACGGACATGATCTTGAGGCACTGATTTCGCAGAGTCTTTGCTCATCATCTACGTCAAATAATAATCCTCCTATGGAGGGCTGCATTATCCATTTATTGGAAAGCCATTTATCGAACTCAAGCCCTTCATAATCAGGGAACGGAAGCGAATCCAGATCTAATATCGGGGGTCTATGTTCTGTTGTGATTAAATTTTTCTCTCTTTCAAAAAAAGTTATGCCTTTAACATTGTAGATATTTTTCCCATTATCTAACGCATCGGCAAGTTCTGCCATTGTTTCCTCGCCTTCCCCAATGACCCCAAAATCAATGTGCATATTTTCTAAAGCCAACCTTGGATCTGAAGTGATAATTGCCCCACCTACCACGGTTACGATTTCCGGTTTTATCTTCCTGGCAGTTTCTAATACCTCATTAACCTCATTCCAATAAAAAGACATTGCTCCGGTGCATAAAACATCGATATTGTTATTTTTAATTGATTCATTCAATAGATATTCAATCGATTCATCATGATGGCATAAATTCAGGCAAAATACATTAAACCCTTTATGTTTCATATAGGAAATGACATAAGCTAATCCGTTAGGGAAAACGTAATATTGTCCAGGAAGTGCAAACCTTGGAACTACGAATAAAAAATTTTTCATGAATTGCCTCGTATAAGAGTGGCTCTGGAAGATGTAGGATGATTAATCAATTATTGGAATTGTTTTTATGAATAACGTTCTGATTTTCTTGCTTTTAGTTTTTCTAAAACACTTGAATAGCTGTTCATAAC
>JBAQYK010000522.1:0-4292 GCA_049299995.1 Candidatus Methanoperedens sp. | reverse complement strand
GTACTGAGTTCTGCTTTTACAGCATCGTATCTTGCCTTATCATAGTTCACTTCATCGACCTTATTGACCGCTATGATCAACTGGGTAATACCCAGCGTCCTTGCAAGGAACACATGTTCTTTTGTCTGGGACTGGACGCCTTCCTTGGCTGCGCATACAAGTATGGCTGCATCAGCCTGTGAGGCGCCTGTTATCATGTTCTTGACGAAGTCCCTGTGACCCGGACAGTCCACGATTGTGAAATAGTACTTTGCGGTATCGAATCGCTGGTGAGCCACGTCGATTGTGATACCCCTGTCCCTCTCTTCCTTGAGAGAGTCCATAACCCATGCGAATACGAAGGATTCTTTGCCTTTCGCTTTTGCTTCTTCTCTATACTTTTCTATTATATGCGGTGGTACCGCGCCAGTCTCAAACAATAACCTGCCAACGAGAGTTGATTTCCCGTGGTCGATATGCCCGATGACTGCTAAATTTAAGTGTGGTTTCGCTGCCATAATATTTCTCCTTTAATTTTATAATGTTTTGTGACCGTATTGTTGTTTTGGTTTTTAAACCTTGCGTTACACTTTACGGACTAATAAAATCACTCGGTTTTGGTAATTCGAGTTTAAGTCCTTTGCGCTTCCTGATATCCATCACAATGTCGGTGAGCATGTTCCCGGGTATGGGTTCAAATCCCACAAATTCCGTGCTCCACATTGCCCTGCCTTCAGTTGCGGAGCGAATATCGCCTGAGAACCCGAATAATTGTGCCACGGGCGCCTTGGATTCGATAATTGTCATGTCGCCTTCTGATTTCATATCAAGTATAGAGCCGCGCCTTCCCTGCATCTCACGCATTGCGCCTCCCATCTGGTCATGCGGGACATGGATAAACACTTTCTGGAATGGTTCAAGAAGAGTTGAGCCAGCCATGAGCA
The DNA here is from genome assembly GCA_049299995.1 of Candidatus Methanoperedens sp. GTDB lineage: Archaea > Halobacteriota > Methanosarcinia > Methanosarcinales > Methanoperedenaceae > Methanoperedens. The sequence goes on along the minus strand of JBAQYK010000522.1, from coordinate 3,369 downwards.
TTGCAGCCTGGATAGCCTGCCTTGAAGCAGGAATGACCTGCGCAGGACCCCTGTGAACTGCATCTTCATGGAGCTTGGCATCCATCAATTTTACTTTAACGCCCATTACGGGTTCACGGGAGAGCGGTCCGGCTTTCATGACCTCTTCAAATCCTTCAAGAATGAGTTCCATTGTTTCATGGAGGTACTGTATTCCTTTGGTCATATCGATGTACATATTTGTTTCATAAATATGTGCAATACTTTTAGCTTCATCTTTGCTCATTCCTGCTTTCATCAGGGTATCCCTTCGCTCTACTTCCCCCTGCCTCATTGAGACTTCATTGTTCTTGATAAGCTCAATTATTGCGGGAGACAACGGTTCAACTTCCACATAGAACCTGTTATGGCGGTTGGGGGATTTTCCTTCTACAGGACCGGCATGTGTTGCGATGGTTTCCCTGTAAACCACAAGCGGTTTTGAAGTGGTAATATCCACATGTTTATCGCGCTTTATCCTGCCTGCAACAACCTCAAGATGAAGTTCGCCCATTCCTGCCAGCAAATGCTCTCCGGTTTCCTGGTTTATCATTACTTTAAGGGTGGGGTCCTCTTTTGCGACCTGTCTTAATACTTCAACAAGTTTTGGCAGGTCTTTCATGTGTTTTGCCTCAACAGCCACAGTCATAACAGGCTCGCTGACATGCCTTATACTCTCAAATGGCGTCATGCTTTTGTCGGTGGATGCTGTCGAACCCACTATGGCATCAGTTAAACCGGTTACTGCTACGATATTGCCAGCCGGGATTTTTTCGCATTCAATCCGTTCAGGGCCCATGAAGATTCCCACAGACTGTATCCTGTTCGCGTGGGGCATTCCTGAAATGTAAATTTCCTTACCCCTTTCAAGAGTCCCGGAGAAAAGCCTTCCACTTGCCACTTCGCCTGCATGCGGGTCCGTGGTGATGTCGGTTATCATAAGAGCTACTTTACCGCTTCTGTCCACGTTTATCATGGATTTTCCGATTTCGCTTTCCTTATCGCCGTGCCAGATAACTTTTATTCGTTCTTTCTGCGCGTCAACAGGGCTTGGCAGGAACCGTATGATCATGTCATTCATAACAGCATGAAGAGGAGATTTTATTGCGAGTTCACTCTGTTTATCAGCCTGGCAGTATTCGATTATTTCCTTAAAACTTATGCCTGTCTTTTTCATATACGGAACGCTGATTGCCCAGTTGTTGAGCGCTGAACCGAAAGCAACTTTCCCGATTGCCGGGTCAAGTTTCAAGTCATCATACTGGTCGGGTTTCAGGCCTTTTATGATTTTATTTACCTTATCTATAACAGCGCCCATGCGCATCTGCATATCCTGCGGCGTGAGCTTTATCTCGTTAATAAGGCGGTCAACCTTGTTTATGAAAAGTATGGGTCTTACGTTTTCACGAAGCGCCTGGCGCAGCACGGTTTCTGTCTGGGGCATGGGTCCTTCTACCGCATCCACCAGCACCACAGCGCCGTCCACTGCTCTCATGGCGCGCGTAACGTCGCCGCCGAAGTCCACGTGACCCGGCGTATCGATAAGGTTGATAAGGTATTCCTTGCCTTCATACTCATGCACCATTGAGACGGTTGCCGAGTCGATGGTGATTCCGCGTCTCTGTTCTTCTTCATCAAAGTCCATGAATAACTGCTCGCCAGCCAGTTCCGATGAAATCATGCCTGCGCCTGCGAGCAGGTTATCAGAAAATGTTGTTTTGCCGTGGTCGATATGCGCAACCGTGCCGATATTGCGGATAAACTCGGGTTTATCCATCAGCATAGTCACACGCTCGACCATTTTCTTTCGTCTGCCCATTATAAATTACCTCTTTTTTTGATGAACCCGTCTAAACGATTTGAATATCTTTGGGTTCATCAAATATTGGAATTTTGGTTCAATATTATCCTATCCTATATAAACACTTTGAAAACCGGAAAAACATTATGGGGAGTGTAAAAACGAATTATTTCCCATAAATATTCAAATGGTGGTTCCACCACGCACCCCGCGTTTCGCCTTAAGAATTTACAAAAAATAAAAGAGCTACATCATGTAGCTCTCATGTCCAGGCATCGGCATCTCTGACTTCTTCTCCGGTATATCAGCCACGAGCGCCTCCGTGGTCAGCATCAGCGCGGCAATGCTCGCCGCATTCTGAAGCGCGGTGCGCACCACTTTCACCGGGTCGATGATACCCGCCTCTATCATATCCTTGTAGGCATCCGTCTTTGCGTCATAGCCCATATTGGGATTCGTTTCTGCCTTTAATTTCTCAACAACTACCGAACCTTCCTTACCTGCATTTTCTGCTATCTGTTTCAGCGGCTCCTCGATAGCTCTCCTGATAATGTCAACCCCTATCATCTGGTCGCCTTCAAGAGAGAGGTTATCAAGCTCCTTTGCAGCCCTCAAGAGAGCTATTCCTCCGCCAGCCACCACGCCTTCTTCAATGGCGGCTTTGGTTGCGTTCAGGGCGTCGTCTATACGCATCTTCTTTTCCTTAAGCTCGGTCTCTGTAGCCGCGCCCACGTTTATCACAGCAACCCCGCCTGACAGCTTGCCGAGGCGCTTCTTGAGGTCAGTTATCTTATACTCTGATTCCTCAATCTTGATGCGCCCTTCGATGATGGCTATTCTCCTCTTGAGTTCATCCTTCTTGCCCTGCCCTTCGATGATAATGGTTTTATCCTTGTTCACCCTTATTTTCTTGGCGCTTCCAAGGTCAGAGAGTTTGGTATTCTCAAGCTTCATGCCAGTATCTTCACTGATGACCTTTCCGCCTGTGAGCGCAGCGATATCCTCAAGAATCTCCCTTCTCTCATCGCCAAAGCCCGGCGCTTTGATTGCGCACACCCGGAGGGTGCCGCGGAGTATGTTTAGCACAATAGTCGCCAGCGCCTCGCCATCCACATCTTCGGAAATAATCAGAAGCGGCTTGTTTTCCTTTACCACAGCTTCAAGCACGGGGATGAATTCTTTCATGGCGCTTATCTTCTTGTCATACAGGAGAATCAATGGGTTTTCAAGCAGGATTTCCATTCCTTCTTTATCCGTGACCATGTATGGTGAAATGTAGCCTTTATCAAGCTGCATTCCTTCCACGACTTCAAGCGAGGTCTCCATGGATTTAGCCTCTTCTACGGTAATGACGCCCGATGCTCCCACTTTATCCATGGCGTCCGATATCAGATTCCCTATTACTTCATCGTTATTTGCAGAAATGGTAGCTACCTGAGTTATTTTTTCTTTTGTCTTGACATCTTCGCTCATTCCCTTGATGGATTTTACTATCGTATCTGTTGCTTTTTCAATACCGCGCCTGATTTCGATAGGATTTGCTCCTGCAG
>JBAQYK010000521.1:0-2774 GCA_049299995.1 Candidatus Methanoperedens sp. | reverse complement strand
AAGACCAGTGATAAGATAATGGAAATGTTCAGCACTCATCCCAACATGCTTAAACGCATCCAGCGGTTATCCTCGCTCCAAGGGGTTTCCGCTTATTAATTTTTTATTTTTGATTTTTTTTTAACTTATAGGAAATTATAAACGTATTTTCTTATCCGCTGCTGAAATAGATAAGTTGATTTATTTGGCTTTTTTATTGTTTGTGTCTCTAAAAACAAAAGCAAATAAATCAGTTACATAAGTTACTTTTATTATTATTACCACAATCTTTATTTATAATCAGTGAATATAATAAGCACAGGAGGGTAGTAATGATAACAAAACAAAGCAATGTAATTTGCTTAAAAGTGTTTGCTTTTTTGGCGTTTGCCATGCTTTTAATAGCAATTCCGGCATCGGCACAAGAAGCAACTTATGTGGGCAAGGACGCCTGCAAGACCTGTCATGCGACAGAGTATAATAAAATCCAGAATTCCATCCATCAGAAGATGATACGGGACGCCTCAATTCCGGGCAATGTGCATGGAAACCTGAGCGACCCGAAAGCGCCGAAGCTCTCTGAAATCACGTATGTGATCGGAGGATGGTACAAGGAAGAGAGTTACATCAAGAAAGACGGGAATAATTACAATGTAACTAACTACGAATGGGACCCGATAAAACAGCATTATGCGAATGATAAAAGTATCAGGAACTGGCTCGTACAATGCGCAGGCTGCCATACGACCGGATATAACACACAGACCCAGGCATTCAAGGAATTGAATATCGGTTGTGAAGCATGCCATGGTCCTGGCAGTAAACATGTAACATCCATGAATAAATCAGATATCGTGATAGACAAGTCATCCGAAGGCTGCGGTTTCTGCCATATCAGGGCAACGCAGATTGGAGGACAGTACAACTTCCCGGTAGGATATGTACTTGGAAAACCTGAGACATTGCAATACAATCCTGAACCTTACACCAACAATGCATCGTTCTTCCCAGATAAGACGACAAAGCGGCACCGTGAGCAATACCTCGATGTCAAGACCAGCAAGCACTACACTGCAGGCACGACATGCGTATCATGCCACAGCCCGCATGACGCAGGGAGCGTAACCGTATACCCTGTTGGAGGGCTGCCTCCTGAATTCGCTGACAGGAGCGTTGCTATCTTCGACGGCGGAAAAGTAACAGGCTATTCTGCATGGAACGGGGCAGGGCTCAAGATGTCCAAGGAGACTCTCTGCAAGTCTTGCCATGGAAGCGTGAGCGATTACCATAAACATGGCTATACGGATGCAGCAAAGAAAGCAGCGATAACATGCACGGACTGCCACATGCCTGACGTGATAAACGTGAACAGCAAACTCAGAGGTGCGCTAACAACACACAACTTCAAGTTCCTGAATCCTGAAAACTCCATAAAGTACGGCGCAAATGATATGCCAAATTCATGCACCTACAGGTGCCATCAGGATAAGGGTGCTGATAAGACAGCACGCGCCAACTGGGCTCTTTCAGCAATTAGTCCGGCGGCAACAGCAACATCAGCAGCAACAACAGCACCTGCAACGACAGAAAAGGCTCCAGCCTTTGAATTGGTATTTGCGGTCGGAGCGTTGTTTATTGCGACACTTGTAAGAAGAAGGTAAATCCACCTTCTTTCTTATCTTTTTTAATTAAATCCAGACAGTTACGGTTATCAATTTAATTTGGGAAGCCATGATGAAATGATAATCGTACTTCGGACTCTACAAATTCATTTTTTGTCCGAAAAGGTTAAAAGGCATGTGATAGAATGAGGAGAAATCATTCACTCGTTATGCAGTGAATCGGAGCAGTCTAAAGACATAATTATTTCAGGATTGTTTTTGGGAATCGAATGATTATGATATAGAATCTCCTATCAGGGTATAACAGAGTCCGAATGATGCCGAAAAGGCTGTTCCGGATTATCCGGGACATGTACAGTGCATTATGAGATGCATAACCCCAACGGTTGTTGGAAAAGGAGGACTATAGGTTGTTAAATGAATTACAGGGTAGAAAAACAGAATTGAAAGATAAGTCAGAAGAGTACAAAAACAAAAGAAATGAATTCAATCTTGAAGCAAGTAAGTGTGCCACTAAAAGAAACGAGTTAAATAAACGCACTAAAGAATTAATCGACGAGGCACAACAGCTCAAAAAGCTGCGCGATGAGAACAATGAGAAAGTTGCGGAAGCAAAACAAAAACGCGACGAATTAAATGAGCAAGCCAATAAAATATATGCGGAAATTGATAAAATCCGAAAAGGCTTGAATCTTGGCGACGGGCCTTCACTCAAAGAATTAAAAAGGCAAATCGACGCGCTGGAATTTAAACAGCAGACTGAGGTAATGACCCCGGCTAAAGAGCGGGAGCTTGTTGATAACATTGCTACATTAACCGATGAGCTGAAGCGCAAAAAAGTGCAGCTTGAAGGCAACACTGAATTAAAATCATTACTTGAAAATGCCCAATCCCCGCGTGATGAGGCTTTAGTACACCATAATAAAGTCAAAGAGCATGCAGACGCCGCGCAGCAATATCACGATAAGATGATTGTGATTTTTAAAGAAGCGGATGCAATACGAGCGGAATCTGACGCTGCGCACAAGGAATTTGTGAAAGCGCAGGAAGCGGCGGATGAGCAGCACAGGTTATTTATCCAGACGCAGAAAGAAATCCGGGAACTCAATAAGGTAATTATCGGGTTAAAGAGAAAGACAAAAGAAACCAAGGACGAATCATTCAGGGAACAGG
>JBAQYK010000520.1:0-7829 GCA_049299995.1 Candidatus Methanoperedens sp. | reverse complement strand
TTATTTTCCTGATGTTGAAGTGATAGTGGATATTGGGGGGCAGGATACAAAGGTAATTGACGTTAAGAAGAATAATTTCATTATCAATGATAAGTGCAGCGCGGGCACAGGCGCGTTTTTGGAGTTTGTGGCAAATTATTTCAAAATAGAGCTAAAGGAACTGGGTTCTTTGCACGAGAGGGCAAAGAGAATTCCGGAAATCAACAATACCTGCGGGGTTTTCGCAGTCTCCGAGATGATTTCGCAGCTTGTGGCTGGTTATTCACAGGAGGAGGTCATAGCCGGAATGCATTACGCCTTTGCCAGGCGCATCTCGTTTATGATACCCGAGGCTGAGACGATTGTCCTGATAGGGGGTACTGTGAAGAATAAAGGGATGGTGTCGGCGCTTCGGGATATCCTGAAAAAAGATATACTGATACCCGAAGAGCCCCAGATTGTTAATGCGCTTGGGGCGCTGGAGTATTATTCTTAAGAGATACTCTAATTTGAGTTATCGAATCATAGTTGCGCTTACTCCACCGCCACCACAAGCTTCACGCCGCTGATCGCTAGTGTAGCTCTAACCAACTAACTATCTCTCGACAGTCCATCTTTTAATTCCTGAATCATCAAAATGCTTATCGTTGCTGAAAATCCCATCATTTTCGAGAGACAGGGCAAGCGCCACAAATTCTGAATCCTTAACATCGATCGTTTCCATTATGGTTTTTGCTTTTTTCAGATTTTTTGAAAAAGCTTCCTTTTTTACAATTTCTACTTTGCTGAGTAGATAAAAAATCGTGAAAAATACTTCTTTCTGGCTCAGACCTGTTTTTCTGCAAAGAAGTTCTTTGTGTTTGAGCAGTTCAGCCAAGACCAGTTCAGGCAGGTAAAAAGTGATTTTATCTGTGAGCAGCATATCTCTGATTGTGGATTTTTTGTTAATCAGGGCAGAGATGATGATATTGGTATCAAGAACTAACCTTAGTTTTGTAGTACTTTTCAAATAGACCACGCTTGATGATGTTATCGATTTCTTCTACATCTTTTTCTTTTAGTTTGCTTCTCGCCAGTATGGATTCCACTATCTCTCGCTCATTCAAGAAGAATAAAATGTCTTTGACTAATTTTTCATTCCAGTTAATAAAGCGCGCTCTCTTCATTTCTTTTGCGATGTCATTGGGAATATCCACAACTAATTCTGTCATATCTTGTCTGTAATCTAATTGGATTCGGGACTTTATATAGATTTATATGGGCTGAATGTGCTTGCCGCTAATACGATTAACCGCAGATGAACACGGATTTCAAGCATATACTCAGTGATTTTTCCACACTGCGCCTGTGCCAGAGAATGAGGCAGTGGAATAGTGTGAGTCACTCTTATCGAATTAAGATTGTAATCTCTGCATCTTTTTTGAAATTAGATTTACTATGTTCATTGACATAGCATATATTAAATAAGCATCTTCTTTGGAGGCTTTAATTTCTGGCATTATCTTTTTCCCTTTGTCTTCTTTATGATGGAATTTTGATGAAAAATTAAACAATTGTCTGAGGCTCTCGTTTAAATCTATAAATGCTTGTTCTGAGTATCCATCCCGCATCAATAAATCTTTGATTTCATCTTGATTTCTTAATAACTCCCAAACCGCTCTGGAATCCTCAATTACTCCATTCCAATCCCCCTTAATCATGTTTTCTTCCATTCTTTTTATAGCATTAATTGATTCATTTAATCTCTCTTCTATGCTTCCAGACCCTTCTGCGTAATCAGGGAGTAGATACTCAAACACCGAAAATTTACCAATTTGAAATACTGGGCAATAATCATGTATCCAATCACTCGATCGGATGACAACTTTATTTTTAAAATTATTATTTTTTATCTCAATAAATGTTGGACTTCCATCCCCTGATAAAATCCACATATTTGTTTGAGATGTGGAAAATTTTGATTGATAGCGATAATAAACACCTTTTGAACCCTCTGGAAAACCTTGAGCACCTTTCATTTCAAATAGATTCAAATTAGAAATATTGGTTCTTGAGTTCAGTGTCTTTACGAATATATCAAGATTTAGTATTACATCACCTTTTAGGTTCTTTGTTCTTAATGTTTCTATGTAATCCAATACTTTATGGTTTAAAGAAGCAAGCAATTTTATGACTGATTTTTCTTCTTCGTATCTTTCATCATTTCGTGCAGATAATTCAATTCTCCTATTTGGATCGTGAATAACTTCATGAATATTCGCTATTTTTTTGTTATCGTCTGAAAATATACCGCCTGAAATCTCAATTGGAATTTCATCCCTCCTCTGTATAAAAAATTCTATTTCAAACAGTAATTCGGGATTTATCGAGTCCTTAACTGGCATTACCTCTATTTTATCAATTCTCATTGCTTTCAACTCTTATAATTGACAAATTTCTACTCAATATCAAACACATTAATATTTTGTCTCAGTATTTATATGTAACTTTATTTTACCTCCCCTCTTTTGCGATTACCCCACCCTTTCCCTCACCATCTCCACCCCTCGCTCCAGCGCCTCCTCAATCTTCCCCGCATCAGTCCCTCCGCCCTGCGCTATCCCCGGCTTCCCCCCTCCTCCGCCTCCCACGAGCTTTGACATCTCGCGAACGATAGCGCCTGAATTCACGCCCATCTTCTGGGCGCGCGCGCCTGCCGCCACCACAAGCTTCACACCATCGAGGTCGCTTGCAAGCAGCGCCACCACATCGTCATTCTTGCTGAATTCGGTGGCTGCTTTGATAAGCTCCTCTACATCTGCATGAGGGAGCTTCTTTGAAATCACTTTCAAACCGCTAATATTGATGGCATCACCCATCATTCCCTTCACCCTCGCCTCAGCCAGCTCAGCCTTCAGGCGCTCGTTCTCCTTCTTCAGGTCTTTCCATTCCTCGAAGAAGCGGTTCACCGTATCAGGCAACTGCTCAGGCGAAACACGAAGCGCCTCCGAAGACTTATTCAGCAGTTCATCCCTTTCCTCCCACCGTTTCACAGCAGCCTCGCCTGCCGAGAACTCGATGCGCTCAACTCCGTCCTGAATCCTCTCGGTCTTGATGAGCTTGATAGGTCCGATAAGCCCCGTATTCGAAACATGAGTCCCGCCGCAGGCTTCCACATCATTTCCCACCCTCAGGATGCGTATCTCTTTCCCTGGAGGCACGCCGCCCTGGTACAGCACAAACCCGTATTGTTTTTCAGCTTCAACCCTGTCCATCCAATCAATAAATACAGGCTGGTTTTTCATCACAGCCCTGTTCGCAAGCAGTTCAATCTCCCTGAACTCATCATCAGTAATCCGTTTATAATGCGTGAGGTCAAGCCTCGCCCTGTCCGTAGACTTCTGCGCCCCGGTCTGCCAGATGTGCTTTCCGAGCACAGTCTTTGCCGACTCGTTCACGATATGCGTGGCTGTGTGGTGCCTCATGTGCGCAAGCCTGCGCTCCCAGTCGATTATCCCTTTGACAGTATCGCCTTTCTTAAACCCGAAATCCGAGTCAGTCTCATGCACTATAACGCCGTTCATGCTCTGTGCATCCACTACGTTGGCAACATAATCATTGACCGAAAGCGTCCCGTGGTCGGCAGGCTGTCCCCCGCCTTCAGGATAAAATAAAGTCCGGTCAAGGATTATCTTATTTTCAATGACTTCAAGAACCTGCGCCTCAAACTCGGTTTGTTCCGGATGTTCATAATACAGCTTCCTGGTTGGTGGAAGCTCAAGCGATAAAGCCTCTGTCTCCTCTTCTTCGGCTTTGCTGTGTTTTTTAGCCACAAGCGAATAGAACGTGTCGGGAAGCTCAACCTCTACGCCCGCTTCTTTTGCAACCTCGCGCGTAATTTCCGGAGGGATGCCGTGAGTATCGTACAATTGTATCAGTTCAGCGAGCGGCATTTTTTCCTTCTTTTCCTTAAAATGCGCCGCAGTCTTCCTGACCAGTTTTGTCCCGCGCTCAATGGTATCAGCGTATTTTTCCTCTTCCAGCGCCACAATTTCCCTGATGGTATCCAGGCGTTCCCGGAACTCCGGGTATTCAGGGAAATTGCGTATCTGCATCTCTATGATTTCAATAAGGGGTTCCCGTATATCCAGTTCTTTCATAAGGCGAAGCGTCCGCCGCAGCACAAGCCTTGCGAGATAACCTGCCTTTACGTTAGACGGGATGATGCCGTCGCCCAGCATGAACGCAAGGCAGCGGGAGTGGTCTGTTATGGAATATACAGTCTCAACAGGCACCATGAGCTTCTGGAGTTTCTCAACAGTGGTGCCTATGCTATCCGCCACCTTCTTTCTCAACTGGAGGAGATTTGCCTGCCCGCTGATATCCATCACGCCCGCGAACTTTGCATTCTGTGAGAAAATATTCGCATATTCGGAGTTTTCAATCGAATGCTCGATGCCTGCAAGACCCATTAACTCATTAACTATTTTCGGGAAAACCGCGTCATAAATCGTTGGCGAACCTTTTGACGCCCACACAAACCTCTCAAGCCCGTATCCGGTATCCACGATGTAATTATCCATCTTCTCGTAAGTTTCTCCTTTGATGTCGATCGAGCCGCCTTTTGTCTGCTTCAGGTCCATGAAGACAAGCGTCGCCAGTTCCAGTCCTCCAACAAGCACTTCTACGCTGGGACCGGCGTTTCCCCCTCCTGCCCATGGCGATTCCTTATATGTTACTGCGTTCAGGTCGCATCCAAGTTCGGATAGAAGCGTGTCGCATAACTCCACTGTCCTGTCTTTCCAGTAAATCTCATTCCCGCGCGAGTTAAAGCAGTGGTGCGCCATCATTTCAAATGTGGTCAGGTGTCGTCCGCTGCGTCCCACAGCATCAAGGTCATCAAGGCGAATGCAGGGCTGCGAAATGGTCAGGGGATTGGCAGGCGGCGGAACAAGCCCCGAAGTTACAAAGGGTTGGAAGTCCGCTATTGAAGCGATGGTAAGATATATGTCATCCCGCCAGCGTGCTATAACAGGGTAACGCCCGACGCGCGTATGCCCCTGTCTTTCGAAAAATGATAAATATGCTTCGCGCATGGAAGATATGTCGTATTCTTTCTTGAACACGGGATTGCCAATAAAGGAATAAGATTCACACGGCGGGTCTCCGCAAAATTCAGTCTCGGAATTTCTTGTCCAGAAGTTATTGCCGCATTTCGGGCACTTTTTGCGCACAAATCCGTTATCTTTAAAATAATCCAGCTGGTATTCGTCCTCGGGCATATTATCTGGGGTAGTAATTGTAAAGGGAATACATAATCATATCTGGAAACTCAGATTTGATAAAAAAAGAACTAATGACCTAAACCGACTCTTTTTGTATCCCCACAACAGAAAGGAATCGTTTCACCACGGCCTCTTCTGCAAGTTTAAGGAGGGTCTGTTTATCCTTCGTGCCGCTGAACACCCCGAGCGGAATCTGCGCGCCGGCAAGCGTGGCATGCCCTCCCGCCTTATCTTCGCCAAATGCATCCTGCATGACCTTGCCGATATTGACCCTATCATCCCTGCTCCTGCCTGAAATATATATCCTGTCTTCACCAAGCCCGAATACAAGCGATGTGGTTATTCCCTCAAGGGTAAGCAGGTAATCAGCAGCTTGCGCCAGTGCATCCCTGTCGCGAATAGTCCCCACGTTTGAGATAAGATAACTGCCTTTTACCTGCCTGTTCTTAATGGCTTCGCCGAGAATATCAATCGACTCTGTGGACCTGGAAGGAGTTTCAATCCTGATTAAAATATCATGGTTTGCAAGAGGGGATAGATATGCTGCGGCTGTTAAATCAGCGTGGTCTGTATTTCTCCTGAAATCATCGGTATCGACTTTAATACCATACAGAAGAGCGGTTGCAAGCTCTGTTTTGACAGGTATCTCAAGTTCCTGGAGATATCTGGTCATTATAGTGGCTGTTGCGCCTATATTCGGTCTGATGTCCACGTATTCTGCTTTTACCTCATCGACATTAGCCTGGTGATGGTCTATCACGATACTGACTTGCGTGCCAGGAGGGAGAAGGTTATTTACGCCTGGCGTGGAACATTCTATCATGGCTATTTTCGTATAATCAGATGCCTTAAAATCCTTTGATTGGTCTAATTCGATATCGAGAATGTTGACAAATGCCTTGTTTTCATGATGTCCGATCTTTCCTTTATAAAGTATTTCTGCTTTTACCCCCACGCTGTTGGCTATCTCTTTTAATCCCATCCCGCTTGAAATTGCATCAGGGTCAGGATTGTCATGGACTATGATTGCCAGTTTCCCATCCCCTACACTGCTGATTAATTTTTTTAATTCCTGGGCTAATTTTACGGATGTGATTTTCTCTATATACTGGACAATGGCAGAGGCAATTGCCTTGACTGGAAGATTTGAAGGGAGAACAACAAGGTCAGCACCCGCGGATTCCATCTCTTCTTTCTGTTGATAATTATTAACCCTGGCGACAATTTGCACGTCTGGAGCCGTTATCTTAATATATGCCAGGGCGCTTTTATTAGCCTCGATATCCGAACTCACTATAAAAACAGAATCGATGTTTTTTAAATCGAGTTTGGAAAGAACATCGACATCTCCGACATCGCCCAGCAATGCATTAAGGTTCTGCTCTTTTAATGTTTCTACCTTTGCAGAATCATTGTCTACGAGGACGATATTTTTATTCCTGGTTTCAAGTTCTTTTGCCAGGGCGAGACCTATGCCGCCGCTTCCCAGGATGGCGTATGTTACCTTGATTGGTTTTGAATCGTTTGTGTTCTCCTCGATATGAAATCCTCCTGTATATCCCTATATTCCTCTCTCTATTTCATAATGCTTTTAAAGTTCATCTTTTACGTTTCTTAGAAGTTTTAGTTCTTTTGTTTTGGTAGGCTGCCAAGCCAAACACAACTAATAATATACCAATACCAGATAATCCAGAGCTTTTGCCTGTTATTTCACTGAAAGTAGTATCAGCTATTATCACTGCAATACCAGAGCCTGCAAGCAGATGGGGAAAAGGCACATCTTTTATATTGTTCAAAAAATTTGCAGCTTTTTCTAGTGATATCGGGCTTTTATCTTGTATCATATTTCGACCTTGTATTAATTGGCGAGCTACTATAAAATATTCACCCTTAAGATACATCGGAAGATATATAAGAACTCAAAGTTAATGCCTGTTGGATGAAATAATGGAAATGCTGAATATGTTTCGAAAGTTGATATTTGGATTTTTGATTTTAACTGTAGTTTTAACATCTGGTTGTGTAAATTCAAATGAACCAAATCAAAAAACACAACCAACTGAACCTAAAGTCATTAACCTGCATGCTAAACAAATTATTCTTGATGATGGTGAAATAAATGATTTATTCGGAATTATATTAACGAAAGATGAAAACATCTTTCCTGAATCAGATGAATTATCTGTATATTACAGTACTTATGATGATATTCGTAGTGTTCATATATTGAGTGGTGTAAATAATGTTTATGTCTTGAAGAAATCAGATAGTAATAAATACAATGTTTCAATTGGCACGTATGTGTTTCCTACCGTAGATGATGCTAAATTTTTTGAGTCGAAGATTATAGATTCTGACCAAAATATTAAAGTAATCAAAAATATAATAGGCATTGGAAACACCACACGGAACTTATATTCTGTTGTTAGTATAGAACCTTTGTTTATTTGGGATGACGACCCATATATTTTTCCAACTAGTTTTATATTTAATTTTATAAACCAGAATTATGGTTCAGACCTGAGAGGATTTGATAGCGGTAAAACCAACTATGGTAAAACCATAAATATTGAGTATGATGTATAT
>JBAQYK010000519.1:0-2256 GCA_049299995.1 Candidatus Methanoperedens sp. | reverse complement strand
GTAACAGAGGTTTTTCCCTTCATTTCAATCACGGAATGTCTTGGTTTAAGGGGCGATAAAACCTCGACAGGTATCTCTTTTTTACCGAATACAACGGCGTCATTCAGCGGCTCGAATTTCCCAAATTCAGCCAGCGTAAGCGGCACAACTCTCATTCCTGAGCCGCCGTGCAGCGAGGATGGCATGCGGATGAGGCGCTTGATGTCTGCTGTTACGGGTTCATCTGTGTGGGCGCTGCCCAGATTAATGCTGTTCTCATCGATTGCTTTTTGGACAATGGCATCAAAAAGATATGGATCATCAATAATACCTTTACTTTCTATCATATCCAATGCTTTTGGATTTTGTGCTTTATTTTTGATTTTCTTTAGTTTTTGTCTGGCTTCTAATGTAAAATCCTTTAGATCATTTACTATCAAGATTTCCCGCACTTTTTTTTCAGAAACTCCTACCTCTTCCGCAATTTTTCGATTGCTAATTTTTTGATTTTCATTTTTCATTTGGATTATCAAATCTACAATATCATTTGGGAGCGTTTCTGTATGGATTTTTTTAAAATTATAATTTTTAATAATTTTTTTCATCTCATTTATGGCATCAATGTCATCTTTTGTTGAAATATCCTTCAAAAAATGAGTTATATATCTACTAATGCGTTTCCCCCAACCAAATCCTTCAGATACATCATCAAAAGAGCTTACTTTTCTTGGAGATTGTAGTTCTTTTTTCTTAAATTTTCCAGTATCGACTAACATATATTTCTCTGGTTTGATCAAAATATCAGTGCTCAACCCTGTTCCGCCCAGGTAATCCACAATCTCCCTTCTCTCCGCGCTCTCAAGCGCCAGAACTTTCGGGTCGCGCACATGGATATGATACCCGCGCCCTCCGGAGAACACTATGCTGATGTTATCTTCCGAAAAACCAAAGTCATCAAGCAGGAAATCAAGAAGTTTCTTCGTTTCCTTCTTTACGGCATCGAGCATATCTTTATACGTTTTTCCCCTCGCTTCTGGTGGCAGGTGGTCTGCGTCAAGGTCAAAAATCAAATCAGCGCCCTGCCATTGCTTCTCTTTCATTGTAGCAGCGCCGGGAAACCGGTAATAAGCCGCAGAATGATACAGATGCGCAGGCGTCATCCCTCTTATGTATTCAACCGCTTCAGTGTGCGAAGAAAAAGCCTTGTGGCGGCGCATTACCACTTCCGGCAGTTCGTCAAAGAATATAAAACCCCATTCGCGTCTTGCAAGCTCTGGAGGCATAGGAAGTCCTGAGTTCTGGTAATAATCCCCGAATCTTTTCCTGAGATACTGCTTTGTCCTGAAATTCACGTGATTTTATTATCCTGTATGCTTAAATCTGTATCTTTTTCTTGATATTTTCCCTGTCGCTTACCCAATATTTATCTATCCACTCATCGATTTAATCCCCATGCGAATCGCCCTCAAAATAGCATACATCGGCGCCGATTACCACGGCTTCCAGATTCAGCCGGATGTAAAAACCATAGAAGGCGAGATTTTCAGAGCACTTTGCGAGCTAAACATTATAAAGAATCCGCACGAAGCCAACTACATCTCAGCGGGCAGGACTGACAAAGGAGTTCATGCGCTCGGTCAGGTTATAGCGTTTGATACGGATAACCCTGGCGTGGCAATACCCCGCGCCATAAACAGTAAGCTTCCTCCAGCTATATGGGCATGGGCAAGGGCAGAGGTTCCTTCTGACTTCGACCCGCGCCGTCATGCCATGTACAGGGAGTACAGGTATATTCTGCATGGAAAATATAGCAGATCCCCCCTCCAGAAAGCCTTTAGTCTATTAAAGGGGATACACGACTTCTCAAACTTCGCCACGCCTGAGAAGGGAAAAACCTGTGTATGCAAAATAGAAAAGCTGGATATGAATGTGAAAAATGGTTTCACCATACTGGATATCAGGGCTGACCGTTTTCTCTGGCACATGGTAAGAAAAATAGCAACTGCAATGAAATTGGTGGGCAACGGCGCGCGTGATATACAGTGGCTTGAACAGATGCTTAACCCTGCTGAATTTACCGGGGCGCTTGAGCCAGCCCCTGCTTACGGGCTTGTCCTCAAAAATGTGGAATATGAAAATATAACCTGGAAAGAGGACGCATACGCCATGAAAGCCATCCGGGAGAACCTCGAAGAACAATTCCTATGGCATGGGGTTATGGCTGAAATGCTGGGAGAATTTAAGGATAGCATGACAGTATTATAGCTATGTTGGTTG
>JBAQYK010000518.1:0-1975 GCA_049299995.1 Candidatus Methanoperedens sp. | reverse complement strand
GCATATCTCTATTTCCTCATCCTTTTTGACTTTTAATGTAGAGAAACCATCTTCCACTATGTCTCTTGCTGCGGTGAGATATGTCTTCTTTTTAAACCTGCCTATGCTGAAATGCTCTATGGGAACTATATCGTAGTGCAGTTCAGAAGTCTCTTTCCTGACCACGATTATACCCACGCCTCCTACGGGTGTTCCCCATCCCTGGTCATCTATCTGAATTGTCATAATTATTTTTTAAGTTAGATTGCGCTCTACGATGAAAAAAGTTTCCTGCCTTTCCAGAGCTACGTTATGATGTAATGGTTACTTCCATTCATACATTTCGACGTGTGGGGTTTCACAGCAAAGACAGCTTCCGCAGATGACATTAACGCTAAATTGCGGCGCGCCGCAGTCGCATGGCGTGCATTCCTCACAGCCTTTCTTACACTGACGTGTATCCATGCTGATGTATTATTTGATTATACTAAAAATAAGTTGCGGTTGGAATTGACTTCAATAGGAGTTTATCGCCAAAAGTTTAAGTTATTCCATGACAATTCCTCAGTGCTTGAATATGCCTGCAAAAAGGGCGGTGTCCGTTACCATCTTGAAAAAAACCTGTTATCATATCAAGTTTTCTTGATATCAGGGTAGCATATTTATTTTCTTTATGGCACTTGGGATTTAACGGAAAATATTTGTATAAAATATGGAAAGAGGCAATTACTTGAACGAAACAACAGGTTGCTGCGGAGGAACGGGTAAAAGCGGTCTTGGCATACTGAGCAGGTTTTTAACCCTCTGGATTCTTCTTGCCATGGCAGGAGGGATAATTCTAGGTTCTGCATATCCGGGCATTTCCGCCATACTTGACGCCGTCCGCATCGAACAGGTCTCCCTCCCCATCGCAATAGGTCTTATCTGGATGATGTACCCGCCTCTTGCCGGCGTGAAATACGAAGAACTTTCCAAAATGAAAAAACAGGGAAAAGCCCTCAGTGTATCTATTATCCAGAACTGGATTATCGGTCCCGTTCTCATGTTCGCCCTGGCATGGCTCTTTCTCCCTGACCTTCCCGAGTACAGGATAGGTTTGATAATAATCGGTCTTGCCCGCTGTATCGCAATGGTTCTTGTCTGGAACCAGATGGCAGGCGGGGATAATGACCTGTGCGCCGTACTTGTAGCCATGAATTCCCTTTTCCAGGTAGCGCTTTATTCGGTGCTCGCGTACGTATTCATCACGGTCTTATCGACATGGATAGGCGGAGCAGGTGCAGGCGCGATTGTAAACATATCTATCTGGCAGGTCGCAAAGGCGGTGTTCATCTATCTTGGGATTCCGTTTATCGCGGGCTTCCTGACGCGCCGTGTCCTGTTAAAAAAGAGGGGAAAGGACTGGTATGATAATGTTTTTATGCGCAAACTCGGTCCGACTGCGCTTGTGGGTCTGCTTTTTACCATTGTTGTCATGTTCTCCTTAAAAGGAGACAAAATTATTTCACTTCCGCATGATGTATTCAGGATAGCCCTGCCGCTGCTTGCTTATTTTATAATAATGTTCAGCATATCCCTGTTCATGTCTTACAGGCTTGGATTTTTCTATGAGCATTCCACGACCCTTGCATTCACTGCTGCGAGCAACAACTTCGAACTTGCCATTGCAGTGGCTGTTGCGGTTTTCGGGATAGGCTCAGGCGAGGCGTTTGCTGCTGTGGTCGGACCGCTCATTGAAGTGCCTGTGATGCTGGGACTGGTGCATGTTGCAAGAAGAGCGGGAGTTATGTGGTTTGGCAAAAAAGAAACCGGTTAGTCAATCCCCGTTTCAGGGATACGATATTTCCGAAACATCATAGCTTCAACCCTGCTTATATCCAGAAGCCCAACCATCATCCGTATATCGCTGTCATTAACCGCAGCAGCCGGAAGCATGGCTTCTCCTTTATAAAAAATTGCCCCCCCTTTCATATTTGCCCCGACATATCCTTTAGAC
>JBAQYK010000517.1:0-6292 GCA_049299995.1 Candidatus Methanoperedens sp. | reverse complement strand
ACATATCTGACAGCGCTTTTGAGCTTGCGGGAATAATGAGGAAGGGAACCTTCAGAAAGATCTGGCTGGATTTTACGGGCAGGAAAATGACAATGAAAGAAGAACAGCAAGCGGCAAAGAATTTGGTTGAGATAGCGAAAATGATAAAATAGAACAGAGGGAAAATCATGGATTTTTTCAATTCTGCGTACAAAGGTGTTCCGCCATGGGATATCGGGCGTCCCCAGAAGGAATTCATCCGACTTGCGGAAGATGGAGAAATAAGCGGAAGAGTGCTTGATGTAGGATGTGGAACAGGAGAGAACGCATTATATCTTGCCAGTCTGGGTTTTGAGGTGTGGGGTGTCGATGCGGCGCCAGCTGCTATCAAAAAAGCAAAAGAGAAGGCTAAAGAATGCGGAATATCCATAAACTTTCTCGTTTCCGACGCTCTTAAACTTCAATTACTTCAGAATAAGTTCGATACTGTAATCGACTGCGGCCTGTTCCATGTGTTCTCGGATGAGGAGCGCCCAGTTTTTGCTGCAGGTTTATCCTCTGCGCTCTCTCCTGGCGGCAAGTATCTCATGCTCTGTTTCAGTGAGCATGAGCCGGGATCATACGGGCCGAGGAGAGTAACTCAGGCTGAGATACGGGCCGCGTTCAGCAAAGGTTGGAAGATAAATTACATCAGGGAAGCGGAGCTTGAAACAACGTCTGGTGCAGGGGGTGTGAAGGCCTGGTTGTCCTCCATCACTCGTTTGTAGATTCCCTCATTCTCTGTAAAAAATATACCCGATTTAATCACAAATATTACAATGAATATACTTAACCCGCCATCTGTTCTTCCGCAATCCCCCTTTCAATCCTCATTTTGCGGGGACACGTATTATACCTTAAGATTTATTTTATCGGAATACCCCGCAGCTCTGCTGCGGTTGGGAACAGCCGACTGGAAGAGCAACAATAGACGAGAATACATGAGATACCCCACAGCTCTGCTGTGGCTTCATTGGGCCAGCATTCATGCGGTGGCTTTCATCGCTTTCCGGTTGTCGATGCTTTTCCGGACAAATATGGCTTCCGCTTCCTCGCTATCCCTCTCTTCAGGATCCCTGAAGTCCTGATTTAGAAGCATCGCCTCTGCTATGGCTGCGGCTTTCGTCCTCCCATCTCGGAGAGCGAACTTTTTGAATGACAAAAGAGCATGGACGATAAAATATTTTGCATCCTTAACAACGTCTCTCCCATTCTCATTTACCTTTATCTTCGCTCCCTGCTTGATCACTGGCTCTATCCCTTCCCAATGATCCAAGATCTCAGGGTTTCTGGATACGATCTCAACGACCTTCATCTGATACTCCGTATTGAAATCGTGGTGCACCACAGCATCAACATATTGAGCGTTTAGATGCCCGCGTACCACAATATGCGCGCAGTCATCTGTCTGAATTGCCTCGATAAGCTCAACGCTGATACCATGCTTGTTCGCAATCTTCTGGATCATGTGCGAATCTGGTCGTTCCTTGCCCTGCACCTTATAATGTGATCCTCGCTGCTGTAAGAACCTCTCTGCCTTTGCTTCCTCAATCTGAGCATCAATCTCAGCATCCGATGGTTTCTTCACCGATGTCTTTGATGGTTCCTGTTTTGCAGGTAATTTCTCTTCTTCCTGTTTGGACTTTTTCTCAGGAGTTTTTCTTGCGCCTGACTGACCCCCTTTTGATTTGTTATAGCAGTCAGAACAGGAGATATATACCAAATCATGGAAACTCTTCTCAGCCTGTTGCTTATTCGTTTGCTTTCCACAATCCTTACAGAAGTATGTCCTGCTCTGGAGTGCTCTGATCATATCAAGTAAGCTCGCTGGCGGTTTATCGATATCTGTACCACTCGCTTCAACTGACCTGACTTTCATCAGATGCTTGCAAGGCAAAGCTGCTGCGCCAGTATTACAGGTGAAACCCTTGCAACTGCAGGAACCCATATCGCGGTTAAATAAAATGTGGTAGGTGTCTGTATCATGAACCAGGAGATATTCATTGATATCTATATTGGAGAACTCCTTCATGCGATAAATCTCACACTTCATCTTATCCGCTTGCTCTTCGTTCTCCTGCATCTTTGGCTCCGAGTTAACCCAGGAGAGTGGCATCGGCAGCGGTGCAGGATAATGTAAGATGTGTTCTTTCAATGCCATGCTATCACCCCATTTCTATGCCGAAAGAGCCAGACGGATCTTTTGTTTCAACTATTTCTTTTACCACTCTGAACATTTCGTCATCTTTCGCCAGAGCATCGATGATTGATTTGTGCCTGTTATAGAAATCCTTAAGCAGGCATGTTTCTCTAGAAAAATTTTGCATGTCCATCTCCTCTTTTATTTAACAAACCTGGCAGCAAAGTTTTGTATTTCTCTATCACCGTATACTGAATGTTCGCGCAGAAAACTTATGACATGCCTTATTTTAGGTCCTTTTCCTTTTTTCCCGATTGTTGGCTTTATCCCCGCCAGTGCAGCCCGCGTTTTATATTCGTTAATAATCTTTTTATAAAGCTCTTCTATAAACTTATGGTCTTCTGGTGTTACGCAGACAACTTTTCTTTCTATACCTGGTTCCATGCTGATTATCCTCCTTTTATTGTCGCAGTAGTGTGCGATTTTTCCTTTGCGGTCAGTCAAACCAAAGGTTTTATACATCCGCGAACCTATGGTATTTTTAGAGCGCGGCGGGGACGGTAGTACGTCACCTTGGCGTTAGCCCGATAGTCTTATGCGGCTCTGAGCAAGCCGTACTGATTATCCTCCGGGCAGACGCACGCGCTCCAAATTGTTATTAATTAAACAATTGGGTTATATTCTTGAGGTAAGTGGTAGTGAAAGTGCAACACCTTTTTGAGACAAAAATTACCAAGAATATAAATATCTTGTTGATATTAATAAGAAACTGGTATGTTCTCAGTGAAATGCACACCGGATGAAGAATTGAATCAAACGACCAGAGATGCTTTTTTTGAATACAAACAACAGCGAACCTATCGGCCAAGAACAAAAATAGAAAAGTTTAGACAATGTGCGGGTTGACTAATGGGGGATTACTCCCCACAGGGGCTAAGTCCGCCCGGGACTATTAAATTCTTTTATATTTTGTTCATTTCATCTCAGAAAGTTTATTATCGTATAATGCATAATATTACTATCTAATGCAATATCATGACATATATAATTTATTAGATATATATTTGTATTATATTTAATTAAATAGAATCCATTAAAATGCAGAAAGATTTAACACTGAAGGTCGCAGAGGCTTTCTCAAAAGATGTGGGAAGGGGTTTGGCACGTATCGATCCAGCCGATATGCAGCTCCTGGATGCAGATGTAGGAGATGTCATTGAGATTACAGGTAAAAGAACTACCGTAGCCAAGCTGATGCCTACTTTTTCGGGGGATCGCGGCAAGGGCATCATCCAGATAGACGGAATCATACGCGGGAACGCCCAGGTTGGCGTAGGCGATAAAGCGGGGATAAGAAAAACGAGTGCAAAAGCCGCAGCATCCATTACAATTTCATCAAGCAGGTCAAGCCGGCGGGACATCAGGTATATGGGAAGACTGCTTGAAGGTCTGCCTGTTGTAAAAGGCGATGCCGTGCGTATATCCTTTTTTGGGACACGCTATCAGGAATATACGATTGTCGATACCCGTCCCGAAGGCGCTGTACTTGTGCATCCCAAAACCAGCATACAGCTCGGGAAAGCAGAGGACGTCGCAAAGCCGGGGATGAAAATCTCCTACGAGGATGTTGGCGGACTGGGTAAAGAACTGAAGAAAATACGGGAAATGATTGAACTTCCCCTGAAATATCCTGAATTGTTTGAACGCCTCGGTATAGACCCGCCAAAGGGAATATTACTCCTGGGTCCTCCAGGCACAGGC
Organism: Candidatus Methanoperedens sp.; assembly: GCA_049299995.1. Classification (GTDB taxonomy): domain Archaea; phylum Halobacteriota; class Methanosarcinia; order Methanosarcinales; family Methanoperedenaceae; genus Methanoperedens. Next base: position 2,373 of record JBAQYK010000517.1, on the reverse strand, counting down.
AAAACCCTCATAGCAAGGGCTGTAGCAAATGAAACCTCGGCTTACTTCATGCACGTGAACGGTCCTGAGATTATGCACAAGTTTTACGGGGAAAGCGAAGGAAAACTGCGCGAGGTCTTTGCCCAGGCAGGCAATAACGCGCCCAGCATACTTTTCATTGATGAGATAGATGTGATAGCCCCGAAGAGGGAGAAGATTCTCGGCGATGTTGAAAAACGGGTAGTAGGGCAGCTACTGGCTTTGATGGACGGTTTGAAATCAAGAGGTCAGGTGGTGGTGATAGGAGCCACCAATATTCCAAACGCCCTTGACCCCGCGCTCCGCAGACCCGGCAGGTTTGACCGTGAAATCAGCATAGGTATTCCCGACAGGAACAGCAGGCTTGAAATACTTAATATCCATACGCGGGGAATGCCCCTTGATGAGAATGTGGATATTTCACATCTTGCCGATGTTACACACGGATACGTGGGCGCAGACGTGGCGGCTCTTTGCAGGGAAGCTGCAATGAACGCCATACGCAAAATAATGCCGGAAATTGATCTTGAATCCGGGGCGATTTCCCCGGAAATACTTCTGGATTTAAAAGTATCAATGGATGATTTTATTATGGCTCTTTCCGAGATTGTGCCTTCCACTACGAGAGAGGTTTTCGTAGAGGTGCCCAATGTATCATGGGGCGATATCGGCGGATTGGAAAATATCAAATACGAACTCAGGAAGACCATAGAATGGCCTCTCAAATATGCCTCTCTTTTCAATTATGCCCGCATCAAGCCGCCCAGGGGAATCCTGCTATACGGGCAGCCTGGCACAGGCAAGACCATGATAGCAAAGGCGGTGGCAAGCGAGAGCAACGCAAATTTCATATCTGTCAAAGGACCTGAACTTTTATCCAAATGGGTAGGCGAATCAGAAAGTGGAATCAGGGAGATATTTAAGAAGGCAAGGCAGGCGGCGCCCTGCGTCATATTCTTCGATGAAATTGATGCCATAGCTCCAAGACGCGGGAAAGCCGGGGATACCCAGGTAATGGAACGCGTGGTAAGCCAGATGTTGACCGAGATGGACGGCATCGAGGACTTGAGGGGAGTTACGGTGCTGGCTGCTACAAATCGCCTTGACATGATAGACCCCGCCCTCCTGCGCCCCGGAAGGTTTGATATGGTGATGGAAGTACCGCTTCCGGGGGAATCGGAATTGCTTGAGATATTCAAAGTCCATACTAAGCAAAAACCACTGGGCAGGGATATAAACCCGGCGGCATTGATAAAGCGCATGGGTGGGTTCACGGGCGCGGATATAGCATCCATATGCCGGGAGGCGGCTTTGATGGCAATTGAAGAATATATTGATAATAAAGGCGACATTGAAAAGCCGGATTTCATCATAAAACAAAAACATTTTGAAAAAGCGATTGACTCGTACAGGCAGAGGCATGAAATGCCCGGGCAATGAAATGGTGTTAGCGGGATGAGAAAGTTATTTTTAATAAAAATTGTCCATACAGCAGCCGACATGGGTTCCATGGGAGAGGGACTGATAAAAGAGGGGATGGCTAAGATGGGAAGGGAAAAGTGGCTTGAGAACCAGAGAAGAATCGAAAATTTCTGGAATGAGGTGGAAAAGGAAATAGATGCTCTCGGTCTTGATTACAGCAGGACGAGAATATACCAGGACGGTCTTCCCTGCGGCGGCGAATTGGGATTGAGGATTGTCAGGGAAACTGCGGAGAAGGGGAGCATGAACTACCGGATTGTCAGGAAATTGGTCGAAATGGGTGCAGCTATTGAGGCTACTGAAAGCCCTGAGCTGCTCAGGAAAGAATACGAACACATCAAGGCTATCGTGACCGCAACCGGCGAAAAGGAAAAGGCAGAAGCGGCAGGGAAATACGAAATTGTGAAAGACGAGTTGATACGGGAGCGCGATGCCTTTATCGCAAAGGCGATTGATGCCACGCTTAAAAACAATGAAACCGGGCTGCTTTTCATCGGGGCTGCACACAATGTCATACCCTTGCTGGCAAAGGATATGGAAGTAAAAAGCCTGGATTAGTTTAGATCGATTTTTTGATAATTTTTCGTTTAACCAGAAAAAATTAAAAAACCTCGTATTTCTTCAATATTTTCATGAACTCGGCTACATTTACCGGTTTTGGAAAATACTCATTAAACCCCCCGGCGAGGAATCGCTCCCTGTCCCCTTTCATCGCGTAAGCAGTCACAGCGATTGCAGGCGTATTTTCATAACCCGGTTTGCTTTTGATAATCCTGGTCGCAGCAGCGCCGTCCATGCCGGGGAGTTCTATGTCCATGACTATCAGGTCATAAACCTCGTTTTCCGCTTTCTTAACCGCTTCTTCTCCATTCA
>JBAQYK010000516.1:0-1703 GCA_049299995.1 Candidatus Methanoperedens sp. | reverse complement strand
GGGGATGACTGGGTGATCTCTGAGATTCCTAAAAAGACTCGTTTACTTATTGAAAAATTGGGAATTGATTTGAGTATTACGTAAAAAAGGGAGAGTTACGGATTAATACGGCAGCCTCATCTGTTTTCCGCAGGCTGTGCAGGTCGTGGTTATATGCGTGCCCTGAAGCCTCGTTCGCGCGGTTGCGCCCTGCACCAGATACGCGTGGCAGTGCTTGCAGAACATGCGCTTTAATTCCCGGGGCATCCTGACACGGTACCTCATGCCGATGCGGCGCGCAAGCTGCACATACCTGTTGCTGCGCTCGGGGCGGGTCTTGAATTCAAGGCTTGCAAGCTCGAAAAGCCGCAGTATGCGCTGGTGTGCCATGTCCTTTGCCCAGTCTTTCTGCTTTTTGCGCATGGGGGTGTAATTGGAGGACGAGGTACAAATAAGTGTAGGGAGATATTACTATTGTTTCAGCAGCTCTTTGGAGTTTTCATAGATTTTGCTTGCGGAGTTTACAAGTTCCAGTGCAGTGTCCGCACTATAAATATGCCCATAATCAGCCCCTTCACGCATTTTCATTGCATAGTTAAAATCCTGCAGAAGTTGATTGTCCAGCAATCCGTTATCCACAAAAAGAGACTCAGTTGCGTATTTTAAGCAGATGTGGCTTTTTTCTCTAAAGCCTTTGCTGAATATAAGTGCCCTGAAAGAATGAAACATGGAATAGTATGCCTGTATGATAGCCCATTTGAAATTGCTCTCTTTCAATGATTTCTCACATGCGTCAAGGTCATTTCCTGCTTCTCTAATCTCTTTTGAAATGAGGTCGGGGTCGATATTTATTTTTACGATTTTCCCCTTGCTTATGCACTGCTCAAATTGATATTTCATGCGCCTCAAAGATTATTTTTCCCAGGTTAATCCTTTCGTATAGCGGTTTGTCCTTTGTTTTGAGTTGCTCGAACTCAAAAGGACTCATGATAATCGGCGAGAGCTTTCGTTCGATTTTTTTCTGGTAATTTTCGATCAAGTCTAAAGTCCTGTTTTTGTCCTGAGTCTCTATGAAAATATCAATATCACTGTCTGCCGTATCTTCTCCTGTGGCGCAGCTTCCGAACAGGATTATCCTTGAAGAAGTGTCTTCCATGCGCTGGATTAGAGTGTTTATTTCCATCAGCGTGAGAAGCACCTTGAACTCCCTGAGCAGATAATTTTCCATGTTTGCCCTGTATATTACAAGCCTGCCTTTCTTTTCTTTTACAATAAGCCCTGCATTTTCAAGAGCTCTGAGGCTCTGGCTTGCGGTTCCCAGACCTATGCTGAGATTTCTTGAGAGTTCGCGAACATAGTAACCCTCGCGGTATCTCCTGCCGAGGTGCCGGAGTAGCTGTAAGGCTGGTTTTGAGATGACGTTCATTAGTTTGAACATATGTTCATTTATGTGAACAAATGTATTTAAGGGTTTGGCATTGCCCCAGTATTCTGGCTGAATAAGGGTGGGTCGGATGCGATGGGGAGGAGGCGCATGGGCTGGCGCAGGTGAAGCAGGATTTGGGAGTTTTGATAATAATTTAGACAGAGCGGCGCCGGCACAGTCCTATATTCCAGTTATGGCCAAAAGTAATATCATCACAATAAATACTTATTTATTATTTAATGTAATGATATTACCTGCGATTGACCATGGTAACAATAGCTTCTACATTTAAAAATAT
>JBAQYK010000515.1:0-9249 GCA_049299995.1 Candidatus Methanoperedens sp. | reverse complement strand
GATTTAAGCCGCTTTCCCTGAAGAAGGATTCAACAGAATCCGCCATGGCGTGCGCGAACCGTTCATCATACGGCTTTTCGATGTCCAGTAAATCAAGCGCGCGCCCAAAACCCCGCCCGTCTATCCTGACAGCAAAAGGAGGGACCAGCCTTAACTGGGAATATAGCTCCCTCTCTTTCATCTCCTTATCTGAAAAATCATCATTCACAATCTATTGTTCTTCCTCATCGGATATTTCATAATCCTCAGGGACTTCCTCAGGTTTCTTGAACGTGTCTTTAACATGCCTGATAAGAACAATATCCGCTACTGCTGTGACCAGTCTGTATGGAATAATAGTTCCTTTGCCGGATGTGTCAAACATGTCTTTATTTAATTTTGTGACCGCAAGACCCTGTACTTTTTTCTCGCTCACTTCAAGCATGACATCGTCTATTTTCCCGATATAAACTCCTTTTTCGGTGTAAACGTTTAAACCAAATAATGTTGAAACTTCAGCCTGCATTACAATCACCTTCTCTGAATACGAATGATGTTGATATATACTTTATTGATTGGTTTGGTTTTGCGAAGTTTAATATTACCAAATGATGATTTAGGCTCCAATGCAAACTGACGAAATAAGGCTCCTTATCAAGAAATATGCCCTGCAAAACGCTGTTAAATACAACAAACTGCCGCAAGCCGGGGCAGTGATGGGCAAAGTGATGGCGACGGCGGAACTGCGCTCGCGGGCTAAAGAAATAACGCCGCTTGTGGAAGAAACGCTCTGCGAAATAAATGAAATGGCTCCAGGCGCATGGGAAAAGGAATTGGAGAAGCTCGCTCCTGAGCTCATTGCCGAACTGAAAGAAAAGAAAGAGCCGGATAAAGGCTTGCCGCCGCTTGATATTAACGGCGCTCTCGTGATGAGGTTTGCGCCCAACCCCAACGGACCGCCTACTATCGGAAGCGCGCGTGGAATCGTGGTGAACTCGGAATACACCAAAAAATATCATGGCAAACTCATTATCCGTTTTGATGACACAGACCCTGCGACCAAACGCCCGATGCTTGAAGCTTATGAGTGGTACCTTGACGATTGCGAGTGGCTCGGGGCAAAAGCAGATGAAGTAATTATAGCATCAGACAGGATTCCGAAGTACTATGAAGTGGCGGAAGAACTTATTACAAAAAGCAGCGCTTACGTCTGCTTCTGCGGGCAGGAGGAGTTCAAGGCGTTAAAGGATGCAAAGAAACCATGCCCGCACAGGGAACAGGGAGTCGAGAAAAACGCCGAATCCTGGAAAAAGATGCTTTCTGGTGAGTATGAAGAGCAGGAAGCTGTGCTGCGCATCAAGACCGATATAGCCCACAAAGACCCTGCAATCCGGGACTGGGTGGCATTCCGCATTATCAAGACGCCTCACCCAAGACCGCAGGTCGGGGATAAATATTGCGTCTGGCCTCTTCTTGATTTTGAGGGTGCTGTCGAAGACCACCTTCTGGGCACGACGCTCATAATCAGGGGCAAAGACCTCACTGACAGCGAAACCCGCCAGAGGTATTTATATAAATACATGGGATGGACGTATCCGAAAACATTGCACTGGGGGCGCGTGCAGATACACGAGTTCGGGAAACTGAGTACAAGCGGTTTGAAGAAAGCGATAGCTGAGGGGGTTTATACAGGCTGGGACGACCCGCGCGTGCCAACCATAAGGGCGTTGCGGAGGCGCGGCATACGACCCGAAGCTTTGCGTAAATTCATGATAGACCTTGGTCTTGGCGAAACCGACATAAGTTTGAGCCTTGATACGCTGTATGCGGAGAACCGAAAGCTCATTGACCCTGTTGCGAACAGGTATTTTTTTGTATGGAACCCTGTCGAACTTGAAATAGGGGGCGCGGAGCCGAAAGTCGCAAAGGCGCCGCTTCATCCGGCGAAGAAGGAAATGAGGGAAATTCCTGTGGGAACGAAAGTGCTGGTCTGCAAGAGCGATGTGGATATCCTCAAAGTTGGGGAAAGATTACGCCTGAAAGACCTTTACAATATAGAGATTACAAGCCTATCGCCCCTGAAAGCGAATTTCATTGGCACTGATATGGACCTTGTGAGGAAGGAGAAGGCGCGCATCATCCACTGGGTGCCGCCTGAGGGGCAAAACGTCAGGGTGCTGTCGCCTGATGGTGAATATACAGGCGTGGGGGAGCCGGGGATAGAGAAGGAACTGGATAAGGTGGTGCAGTTTGAGAGGTTCGGGTTTGTGAGGATTGACAGCGCTGGCGAGGATGGGATTGTGGCGTATTTTACGCACAAGTGAAAAATATTGCGTATTATTTTTTGGTTTCTGTCCTTATCAAATGTCAACAGCGCAATGGTTTTAAGAGGCACGCCTCTGTGTTGACTCAAAGTATTTATACACATAAGTAAATATGAAAAGTGATATGTCTGAAACTGTTTTCAATCATCAGATTCTGAATGAACTGGCTTTCTTGAAGGAAAAGATTCTCAAAATTGAAATGGAAGTCGGTGAAATAAACGACGATCTCCATCAGGTTAGACCTGAATATCTTAAAAAACTTGAGGCTATCAAAAAAGAGGGAACTGTTTCCAGCGCAGAATTTGAAAAGAAGTTTGGTATACGAATTTGAGATATTCTTACGAAGTCAGCAAGCGGCTGGAACGGGAACAGAATTTTAGCCAAAGATTAAACACAACCACAAGTTTAATTAAAATTGAACCCTATCGATATTGTTGCAACAATTTCAGAAGTGCCATTCTATTCTTAAAATTCAAGTAATCTCCACTGACTAATTCCTCCGAATGCTCACTTGAATTATCAGGCGCTACAGCCCCATGCTTATTATATTTTAGTATTAATACATTCTTAACATCAGTAGGGAGTTTTTCGAACTCATGATTTTTAAAAGAAGATAATACACTTAAGCCAAACTTTTTTGATAGTTTAAGTAGTACTTCATTCCGAACGTTGCTGGGAAGCTTATCGAAATTATTTGCTATAGTCCGTGCCGTATATATCGCAGCATCACCTTTTTCTGATAGGTTAAACAATAATTTATGTCTCACTTTCTTTGAAAATTTATCGAAATGTTTTGCGACAGTTCTTGAAACAACCTCAAGAGTAGTATCATTAACTTTATCGAATACGTGCACTGCGTATTTTTTATTCCCTAAAGGGATTGCAGATTTATCAAATAGATACCACATATCTTTAACCTCGCTTGCTCCGTATTCCAGCATTTTAAGCATTTTAAAATCTTCCAAATATCTCTCAGAACTATCCTTTTCCGATAGTTTAAGTAATATCTCATTTCTTATATTCTCAGGAAGTTTATCGAAATTGCTTTCAACCGCCCAAGCTACAGCCAATCCACAATCATCTTTTTCTAATAGTTTCCACAAGACACACGAAAATATTTTTGTGGATATATTATTAGGTTTATTGTCATCTGTCAGTGCAAATCCAAAAGCATCCCAGTAGGTGGGGTGAATGTATCTCAGAACACTTGAGACCTCAGATATATTGAGCCCGTCGGTTAACTTGACAATCCCGAACATTCTGTTAGGGCTATACTGATTCGAGATTTCAACTTCATTGATTTCTTCGGTTAAATCATTGAAATTCCTCGTTTTTAAGCCATATCCTAAATCCTTTAAAACTTCGTTATAGCATAATTTAGCAACCTTTGGACTAACCCCAATATAAGGAAAGCTCAGAAAAACAAGACTATCATATTCTCCATTTTTAAACATCTCTTTTATCTCTTTGGAAAATGCTATTTTTGTATTTTCAGCAGCCTTTTCAATTTCTGCCATCAAATCCTTTACATTTTCAACATCTTTTGAAAAATCTATCAATTTTTTTATACTCATCGGAGTTCTTAGTTTTTTTCTGGTGGTTTCAGGTTCTGTTAAGTTCAAGGGAGTTAATTCTCCCTGTTAACTGTCGGGACTTCTTGTCTGGCGTTTTGAATCAGAGTTAACCACTTATTGTTACCAACAATTTCAATCCCACAGGCTTCCCCTGGCGTTTTACCTTTGAGTGCTTCGTGGGGTCTCATGTGATTGTGGAATATCTGCATCCCTTGAAGTATCGGCGTATCATCTTTCTTTAATCCTCTCATGACCCTTTCCCTATCTCTTATCTCTCCGTTTAATCTCTCCTGTTTGTTATTGTTCATGTTGCCTGAGAGCTTAATTGCATTGATATGCTTTGTTCGTGGGTTTTTGAGGGTAAAAAACTCCTTATTATAGGCTTCACGATAGCTGTGCAATCCATCCGTTATTATCGTGTTAGGTCTTTTTCCTGCGACTTCTTTAGCTTCGTGGAATAATCCCCTTGCATCATGCCCTTCTTTCGTTGCGGCGACTTCCTGAGCTATCCAGTAACGTGTTTCATCATCCATTAAAGCAAACAGGTATTTCATATCCCCACTAACTTTTATCCAAACTTCATCAGCTCTCCATGTATCGCTAACATTCGGTTTTATCTTTTCTAAATATTGCTTCATTAAGAGAGTGTATTTTTCTATCCATTTATAGACTGCTACATGCGATATTTGAATCCCCATGACCTTCAATGACTTGGCTACATTCCTTAACGATTCCCCGCTAAAATAAAGTTGCATAGCCGAAGTTATTATTTGAGGGCTGCTTTTCATCCCCTCAAACCCCTGATTGATAGTAAACCGTGTTTGGCAATCATTACAAAAGAATCGCTGTATATCGCCGTATTTGTTATGCCTTATTCCGCTCTTTTTTATGTTGGTAGAGTGGCAATAAATGCAGGATGAAGAATTATCAATCGGTTCTATTCTAATCTTTTCTATCTGCTTTCTGAGGTTAAAACTAAACTCAACCGCAAAAATGTGTTTGCATTTGACCCCTCTGGAAGTATGGTCAGGGCATGAGCATTTCCATCCTATCTCGGTAGATACTACGTCATAAAGACTGTCGCTTGACTGTGATTTTACCTTATACGATTGGTCATTAATCCGTATCATCTGACCTGCTTTTTCTGCTATCGCTTTTCCTCTATCTTCTCTTGTGTTTGTTGGTAGATTTAATTCGTTTGACATACTAATGTATATACTATTGTATGTATATATACCTTTGTATGTGTTTTAGAATAAACGAAGGTATTATATATAAGATATACATAAGTATGTATTATGGTAAGCATTACGAAAGTTAAACTGTATGAGTACAAATCACGGCATAATATAAATTTTCCAAGCGATTTCGTTAGGGATAGCCAGTTTCCTTTCAAGATTAATGAAGAACTAATAGCAAGAATAGTAGGTACGCAAATTATCATAGAGAAAGCTGTAAAGCAAGACAATAGCGAAGTAAACAATAAAAACCACACATAGCAACCCCAAACCCATAGAAACCTTTAAATTAGTTAAACATCATCACCATATGTACCAAAAAAGTGGCTCCAAAATCTTTTTTGGAAAATAAAAGAGTGCCGAGGTTGGGATTTGAACCCAAGCACTGCGAAGCAGTAGATAGGTGACAACCCTTCCGCAGTTGACCGTTCTGTGCCACCTCGGCATCTTGTTTATTGTACCACAGATATGTCTGTTGATTCTTTTGGTTTATAATTATTAAGGGTAATAGGTATCCTTACTTCAGGTGCCTTTACTTCAGTTTCCTCAGATTTTTTCAATCTATAAACATATACATGTGTTTTTCCACCAAGAGACAGAGTTTTAAAATGCTCCCATTCTCTACCATGTGTTTTTGCAATCCGCAAAGCCGCATTATTTATAATTCTATCAAAAGAACCATATAATGTCGGATTCTCTCTATATTTTACCCTTTTTCCTAAAAACCTTTCTTGGAGTTCGACTGTATGATATTCAAAATCGGGAGGTTTAGAAGTGATATAATCAATAACCTGTTGTTCTGTTGGGAGATTATTAATTACCAAATCATCGTTGTTTATATTTTTTATATCCTCAGCTAATTTTTCAATCGGTGATTTTGTTTCTATTATTATGTTTTCCAGTTCGGTTTTTTCATTTTTTATATCTTTTGATTCCTTTTCTACTACAACTGCTTTTATTAGCGGCTGTTGTGGGTCTGAGATAATAATTATTATTTTTTGACTGCTCTTTAATAATTTAACTTGGCTTTTGGTAGCGTTTATTACTTCGATTACTCCTTTACCATCATACGGTACCTCAGCTATCTCCTCTATGTTCATTGATATGTCCATATTTTGTGGCTCCATTTGTTGCGCAAGACAGTAAACAAATTTTACTGTTTTACGAACAACCATACAATGTATTCCTGACTACATAAAGTTTGTGTTGGCGGGGTGAAAGTGTGTATTTGTGTAATTTTTACACAACACTAACTAACTGCGCATACATTAAAAATCATTATAAATTATCTGACTTGCCATAATCTTAAGAATAACTCCCGATGGTTAACAGTGATTTATAAGTCCCGCCATCGTAACAGAACCTGGTTTCAAAAGCTAATTTTTGTAACTTTTTATTATCACCCCATTTTGGCTCAAAAACATGAATATATTTTTTTAACATTGTTCTTAAATCTTCTTTCCGATACCCCAAATCCACGGTAATTCTATTCACATACTCCCATAAATCTTCAACTGTTTCTTTCTTTTTTTCAAATTCTTTGAAAACTTTCTCTCTTGAGGTAACAATTATCTTGCATCGTTTCCTTTTTACTTTTGAAATGAAAGTCCCAATTTCTCTAAAAAGACTCTCTGCTATCTGAAATTCTATCTTCCCCCAAGGATCCTCCAGATAAATCACTTTTCCATCAAACTCGGTTTTATGTCTGATTAACTCCCACTGTTCTATCCTTCTCTCTTCATGAATATATTCAGGTTCATAACCTTCTTTGAAATATTCCCATAGTAACCTTATTGCTGTATAGGTTTTACCCATTTCAGCGTCCCCGATAATGAAAACAATATTATGCTCTTCCAGCGTGCTTTTAATTTTATCATAATTTTGTGGCGCTACATATAGTTCTTCTATTTCTCTATATTCCGCCCTCTGCGAACCTATTTTCTCAAGAAACTCACGTACCTTTAACTCCCTTTCAAATTCTTTTTGCTCTATAAAATAAAATTCTGCGGATGGATATGATTTAGAGCATTTCCTTTTTGATTCGAGTCGCTCGTATGCTTCTGGCGTGAAAAGGATAAACGTTTGCGTTAAAGAATGTTCGCCATGCTCGCCTTCGTAGAACTTCTTATATTTGGGAATTATATAGGTTTTAAGGTTTGATATCGTCTCATCACTTCGTTCAATCAGATACGAATCATCAACTTTTAAAAAACCAATACCTATAGCAAGAGGCAATTTAGCTTTTAAAACTTCACCAATGCTTTTAAAAGCATTCCAGATGCTATCTGTGAACACAACAAAATCATCAGCATATTCTGATTTTTTATAACTTTTTATAATCTCTCTTTTCTTTAGTTCTTTCAATCTCCCTTCGATACTTCCTATGTACGACTCTCGAATATCCTCTACAGGACGACCTGTATTTTTTGCCTCCTCCTTTGCTTTTTTCTCATATCCTAAAGAGTCGATATAAATTAGGAAGTGTTTCACGTTATCACTTATTTCTCTTCATATATTTGTGCTCTGTCATTGAAGAGGAGTTTCTATTCCCCGTAAGGTTACATAGAACTCTCAACCGCAGAGGACGCTGAACACAGCCTCAAGCGCCCTCGCAACCCAGTCAAGGCAGCCCAGAACATCCCCGGCATAAGCATAAACCCCGTACTGCTTCGTAAGCTCAGCGATAACCCCATCAGGCGAAAAGCTATAATTAGTTTGTCGTTAATGAATTATAAATAATGTCAAACATAGTAATAATAGGACTTGGAAGCGGGGGGTTTGCAGCATCCCTGGCGATACGGAGAACCGACCCTCAGGCATTAATCACCATTATAGAGAAAAGACCATACGAGATGTTTTCCCCATGCGGGATGCCTTTTGCGATAGAAGGAATTGTAAGCCTTGATGACCTGAAATTCTCACTGCCTGATGATAAGCAAATAACAAAACTCCTTTCACACGAGGCGCAATCAATATCCCAGGCTGAGAAAACAGTGACAGTAAAGAACCTGAACTCAGGCGAGGTCATGAAAGTTCCCTACGACTCCCTCATCATCGCTTCGGGAGCAGAGCCTTTCATTCCCCCCATAAAAGGAGCAAAAGAAAACATTGGTAAAGGGGTTTTCGTTCTTCATGATATTGATAGCGCCAAAAAAATTATCGAATTTATTAAAAAGGCAAAAAAAGCTGTTGTAGTCGGCGCCGGTCCTATCGGGCTTGAGATTGCTGTTGCATTAAGGGAGAAAGGGCTTGAGGTCACTGTGGTGGAGATGCTCTCCTATGCCCTCCCCCGCGCTCTTGATAAGGATATGGCTAAAATGGTGGAACAATCGCTTGAGAAAAGACTGATAAAATTGATGTTAAATAAAACGGTCAGCAGCATAAACGGCTCTCCGGTAGAATCGGTTTCAGTGGGTGACGAGACCATCGGGACTGATATGGTTGTTCTTGCTTCGGGTGTCAGGGCGAACCCTGACATGGTGAAAAATGCGGGGGTGGAGATAGGAAAATGGGGCATCAGGACAAATGCAAGGATGGAGACAAATATTAAAGACATCTATGCTATCGGGGATTGCATCGAGACTGTGAGCCTTATCAATTACAGACCCACGATGATGCAGCTTTCTTCGGCGGCTTACAGGCAGGGGATGGTTGCCGGAACGAATGCAGCGGGCGGGTACGATACATATGAAGGGGCGCTGGGCACTTTTGTTTCCCTTATCGGGGAGCTTGAGGTGGCAGCTACTGGTTTTAATGAATTCTTCGCTGAATTTGCGGGGTATAAAGTAATATCAGGCAAGGCGCATGGGAAGACAAAACCTGAGTACTATCCGGGTGCAAAGGATATCACGGTGAAGATTATGGTGGATTCAAAGACGGGGAGGGTGCTCGGGGGGCAGGCTGTGGGTGAGGGCGCAGGGGCGCGCATAAATGTCCTCTCGCTTGCTATAAAGTCAGGCATGGACGTTTACTCGCTGAACAAGACCGAGATGGCTTACTGCCCGATGCTTGCAGAGAATTATGATGTGCTGAACAAGGCTTCGGATTTTGCTGTGAGAAAGCTTGAGAAGGGAAGATGACTCTTTACCGGTTCAGGCAAAGAGAGAATGACTCCTTTTTCAAATAACATTACCC
>JBAQYK010000514.1:0-1582 GCA_049299995.1 Candidatus Methanoperedens sp. | reverse complement strand
ATACAGGGGTCTCGCTTTTAGTCAACTTATCCATAATGTTACAAAATAAACGAAACAATTCGAAAGCATTTATGAGTCTTTGTTAATCTACTAATCTACCCAACCTTTCACGGCAAATACTATCTTCATCCTTAGTACAAGCATTAAAAGGCAATTTGACTCAATAATACATCACATCCACCACATATTTCCTGGCCAGCGCAAGTATCTTTGCAATCAACTCCCCCTTTTCCATGCTGTGCCTGAGCTTGCCTTCCATCAAGGTTTCAAATACTTCCCTGCCCGCGATATCATCAAATCCGGGCTTGACACGGATGATTACCGACCCGGCAGGAACCACTGTATTCACAAGCACGCCATCAATATCCCCATCCACAATCCCGATAACGGGAATGCCAAGGCGCGTCAGTATGTCTGCCGCAATGGTTGTGGTATCATCTCCCACGGTTATCACAAGGTCAGCCTCCTTTACGAGTTCAAACGTGGATTCCGCGCAATGGTCGATTATGGCGATATTCTCCCCGTGCTTCACTTTTTTTATCCTCGGTTCATGCAGGCTTCGCCTGATGTTTCCTGTCTTGATTTTTGCTGTGAAAAGGTCGAGCTTCCTCTTTTCCAGTTTTTCAAGACCGTGCGGTTTTATGTTTATGCCCCGCAGCCCGACAATTCTTCCGTCCCTGCCCACGATTTCAGGTTCGGGGCGCATGACCTCACCGATAACGATTCCGTCAAGACGGATGTTCTCGCCGCAAAATGCGCCTGATACGCGGCGAACAACGAGTTTTTCCTCCTGCCTGACACTAAATGGCGCGGGTTTTCCCAATTCGATGGGAAGGTCGCATGTTCCATACAATATGTTTCCAACATATTCTGCGCAGCGTTTAAACTGCGGACTGTAGTAAATTATCCTGCCGCCGCAGTCCGGACGCTCTATGTGAACAAGTGGCGAACCGGGGATTTTCGACGCTACGAGCGCCCCGAAATGCCGCCCTGTATCCAGTGTCTTGCCGTGATTGAGCAGGATTGCTAAGTCTATTCTGTCTTTTATTGAGAGGATGGTCTCACTGGGCGTAAGACCCTGTGATATATCAATAATGTTTTCAAGACCTGCATCGAGCACAGCCGTCCGCCCCATAGTCCCGCCAAGCTTCACGATGACTTCATGTTCCCGCCTGAATAGCTCTATTACCTGCTTTGCCGAGCCCACATCTACTATTTCAGGACCGTGGAGTATTATTCCTATGCGCATAAAATTTATGTATCAAAAGATAATTTTAACACTATGCAACCCAAAGACTTCGTTATTGCGCTCATAGCTTTGATTCTTGCTGTTTTTGTTTTTAAGCTTTTATGGATGATTACTGCCCTTGTTATTAAAATAATATTCTTTTTAATAGTTGCATTTATAGTCTATTTGTGTTTGAAAAAATATTTTTGATATGAGGACATTAATCAGAATGTCTTTTATCAAGGAAATAATGAACCGCAAAAATTACAATCCAGAAAAAAGCAGCTACCGGTATTGCACCCGTCCAATCCGTTTTATATTCCATGAAATATTGCAGCAGGATAAGTATAATAA
>JBAQYK010000513.1:0-4508 GCA_049299995.1 Candidatus Methanoperedens sp. | reverse complement strand
TAAAGCACGAATTATGAGGTGCTATACTGAAAAAGCAAGATAATAAAACCCAGCAGCCTGGAGAAGTTGTCAGGATTCGCATCCCGCAAAAAAAAGCGAACGAAGTGCTGGCTACAGTTGAGAGTCTATTGGGGGCTAATAAGCTCAGGGTCAGGTGCATGGACGGTGTGGTAAGACTTGCTCGTATTCCCGGTAAAATGAAAAAAAGTACATGGATTCGCGAAGGGGATGTGGTAATTATTGTCCCGTGGTCTTTCCAGACTGAAAAGGCTGATATAGTCTGGAAATACAGCGGACCTCAGGTGAACTGGCTCGAACGCAAGGGATTTTTAAAAAGTTAAATTTGTATGGTCAGTGATAAAGAGCTTCACCGCATGGATGATAGAATCGACGAATTCCGCATGCGAATCAAGGATTCTGACAGGAAGTCTGTCTTTGCTGATGTTTTTGACGATGCTACATTAATGGCGCTTTATGAGCTTTCCAAGAAAGGCTACATCGATGCGCTCGGGGGTTGTTTCAGTACTGGAAAAGAGGCGAATCTTTTCCATGCCATAGCGAAAAAAGACGATATTTCTGAAATTGCTGTGAAGATATATCTTATATCCACTGCGAATTTTAATGCGATGAAAGAATATATTTTAGGAGACCCCAGGTTTATCGGGATTAAACAATCCAGAAAAGATATAATTCTTGCATGGACGAAAAAGGAATTTAAGAACTTAAAGCGCGCTGAAGAAGCCGGGGTAAGGGTGCCAAAACCGTATATCACAAAAAGAAATATTCTGTTAATGGAATTTATCGGAAAGGACGGCATCCCCATGCCTCAACTGAAGGATGCCGAACTGACTCCTGAAGAGGCAGTAAGTATTTTTAACAGGGTTGTCGGATATATGAACCTGCTGTATTGCAAGGCAAACCTTGTTCATGCCGACCTTAGCGAATATAATATATTGGTTGATGTTAATACTATGGAGCCAGTGATAATAGATATGGGACAGTCGGTTACAACCGACCATTTTCATGCAGATACGTACCTGCGGCGCGATGTAACCAATATCTCCCGTTTTTTTGGGAAATTAAACATTCAGGTAAATGATGAGGAAATAATATCAATTATTAAGAGCAATAAAGAGGACGTAAAATGACAGAGCATATCAAAGTTCCACTTGAGAGAATTGCAGTTCTGGTAGGTCCGAAGGGCAGTACTAAAGAACTGATTGAAGAAAAATCAACAGTAACGCTTAATATCGATAGCCAGAGCGGGGATGTTGAGATAATGGATCCAAAAGACCCGCTTAAAGGAATGCGTGCAAATGAAGTGGTCAAAGCCATTGCGCGCGGTTTCAGTCCGCAAAAAGCTCTTTTGTTGTTTGATGATGAATTTCTTATGTTTGAAACTATCGACCTTTCAAATATAGCTAAAACAGAAAAAGACCTTCAGCGAATTCGCGGAAGAATCATTGGCAAGGCAGGCAAATCCCGCGAGATTTTTGAAACACTTACCAATGCACGAATATCAGTTTATGGGAAAACCGTATGCCTGATAGGATATCCTGAACAAAATGCGGTAGCAAGGGCGGGTATAGATATGCTTTTGGAAGGTTCGTCGCACGGTCCTGTTTATAAGTTCCTTGAGAAGAAGAAAAGCGGGTTAAAACAGGCAGAAATGGGTTTATAGAATTTCCCGGATTATTAACTTTTAATAGTGCGCATTTTCAGGAAAAAATGCGAAAGATATTTAATATATGAGAGTCAAAAATAGATTCTAATAAGAGTATATAACATTTATTACTCTTGGGTAAAAACGGTGGCATTGAATAAATCCACATTTTAAAAACGTTAGTGTATAATTTGCTTTAAAAACGGATAGTGCACTGTATAGTGTGTTGACAAAAGCACATGGAGTGAACTTGGCGTAACCGGGCTGAGTCACGTATCATCAGATGATAGGATAGGAAGGAATGTGGCATAAGGTAGAGGAAGATTCCGTTAAATGTAGAGATACCATCGCGATTACTGTAAGAGTTTCGCTTCTGTTTTTGGTTATAATAGCGGCGCTGTTTGCCACGGCGCAGACGGCGGAGGCTGCGGGGGTACCGACGAAGCTGATAGTTTTTACGGATAAGAAAGTTTATACCGATGCCTATAACAGTCCAAGAACCACAGAAACTAACACAGGTCAAATCTCGCCAGGAGCTGGTTTTACTGAAGATTTTAGAATGATTGTTTATGCAATAATATTGGATGATGAAGGAAATATATTATCTGGCAATCAATCCATAAATTTCACAGCAAGAACAGTAGATGACGTTAAAAAATTAGACCACGGCCCGATAACAAGTACAGCAGTTCACCACGACACTATTACAAATAACCCGACTATTCTGGATGGACAAATAACATTCCCTGCCCTTCGAGATGATGGAACAAATTTTGATACATATGCTAATGATGGAATCTATACAGCGTTAATAAATTTACCTGATTATTCAGTTGGAGGTGCCACTAAGGCAAAAAATTGGGCTGTTGGAACATCAACATTGCTTGAAACAAATGCCCATCTGTTGGTCGATGTGAACGTTACATTTAATAACGGAATCAATCCGCTTTTAAATGCAACAACTTCTGTTTTATTTACGCAGTATAACTGTCATCAGACTGCAGAAGGTGATCACCCAAATGCGCATGTAGGAAATGATGGGGCAGCGACAACCTTTGAGCCGTGTAATATATGCCACATAGGTTACGACCATTTATATAATTATAAGAATTTCTCAGAATTTCCGAGTGATTTTGGAGATGTTGCACATGCAAATAAACTACAACCACCTGCTGCTTTAGGAGATATAGTGACTGCGAATACTGCGGATATTGTGTATAACACTACTTATGGAGGAAATACAGAGCCACAATGGCAGATAACAAGTTGGTCTGTATTCTTAAATCAGGGCGATACCTCAAATTACTGTTATGTCTGCCATTTTAATCCTGGAAGCTTACCGTTAGATTATGGATCTGGAGCGGCTAGAACCGACCTGAGCGACCGCCCGAGTTGCAGTGTAGCCTCGAAGAGCCTGAGAGGGGGAACGGCTAACGTGGGTTGCCATGCAACGACAAACATAACTGCAACAGACATCATCCCTTGGAATCAGTCAGCGGCCAATACCACCCACATGCTTCTTGGTAATTTAACGGCCGCGAAATCGCATAATCATTCTACTTCCACTGCAAATCTGCCTTGCGCAGGTTGTCATTTGACCATACACAGTTTAGTTTTGCCAAACAAAACGTCAGACAACAATATAAATAACCAATGCAAATACTGCCATTCCAACACCGGTCCCCAGAATTCACCCAAATTGGCACATAGCTCAACCACAACCGATTGCAAGCAATGCCACAAGAACGCTACTGGTGCCCTTGATGCTCATCTTGTGCCAGAAGGATTGGCAGGAGGAGTTAATTGTACTGAGTGCCACAACGTGGGCGGAAGTGTGAACAATGTCAACTTTACAACTGTTGGCAAAGGCATGCATGCAAATCTTAACAAAAATGCATCATCTTCCCCACAGAATGCCACAAACAAGCCCTGTTGGGCATGCCATGGAACCATAAACGCCACAAGTGGCCTGGCAAACTATAGCGACCAGCCCGCAGACAGCCATAACCAGACTGTTTATAAGAGTCCCAGAAAATGTGAGGACTGCCATATAACCGGGAAACTCTGGTTCAATGCAACCAATGTGACAGACCACATACCTTCAGGATATTCTTCTCTCACTGACGTGAATACCTCCTCCTACAATTATACTGTATGCACATATTGCCACAATAACAGCGTCAATTATAGCAATGATACGAGCATGGGGCTTACGGTCAATGGCAACCCCATCAACGCCTCGGTCTCCCATTACGGTGCAAACAAGACTGCAAATACGCTGATGAGTGCAGCAAACGACAGCACAGACTGTGCATACTGCCACCGCAACAACAGCAACATGCTTGCGTGGGGTATTCTGAACGGGAGCACTGCCAATATCACCAGAAAGAATGGAACCGCAGGCACGGGAATAAACCATACTCCTTATACAGCCAGCATTGTCTGCAAAGACTGCCATGGTGCATACAATATAGCCACCAGTACTTTCCATAACGCTTCGATAAGTAACGGTAGCGATGGTGGTCCCAACTGTATAGGATGCCACTATACCGGCAGTCCTTACAACGACATCAATATCACAGCATTTAACCAGAGCACCCACTTCGGCATGAACTCAGTAAACAGCAGTGCCAACGGTGCTTGCTGGGCATGCCACGATACAGTCGGCAACGTCACAAGCGGTCACGGCGACAAACAGAAAACACCCAAGGTATGCGGCGACTGCCACCTGATCTCAGGCACATATTACACCCAGTCACAGGCATGGGGCGGTCTCAGGGTAGACGAACATTACTACGGCGGCATCCAGATAAAAGCCGGAAACTCATCATCCAACCTTACCTCA
>JBAQYK010000512.1:0-3213 GCA_049299995.1 Candidatus Methanoperedens sp. | reverse complement strand
GCATTGGTCTTATAAAAAGCCCATACTGGTAAACGGCATATGCGAAAAAAATTCCCATAACAGCAGGCGCAATATTTGAGAGGGGAACGAAATATATATCAAAGAACATGGGCAGTATTATGTTTGAGATAACAGCAATGATTATTGCGGCAATTGCGCCGGTTAATATGATTTTTGCCTGCTCAGGCTGCCTGTATTTGCTTGTCATGTAATGTCTTAATAATAAATACACGCCTGCAATCCCGAATATTCCTGAGAACAGGAAAAATTCCTGCTTATTACCAGCCATTGCAGAGAATATCCCAAGTTCCATGCCGGATGCATCTCTTGTCCAGATAAGGCTCAGCAAATAAAATGAAGCTATGGCAGCTATGTAGAATATTGGATTTTTAAAAGCTTTTTCCTTTTTTGTAAGCGAGAGAGCGAAAAAAACGAATAATGTGAAGGCAAGGATGACGCCGCTTAACTCGAGTTTAATGTAAAGCAGCAGTTCTTGCAGGGACGCGTCTTGTGCCGCTGTGCCTCCGCTGTATGTTCCCACCGACCATATTACAAACGCCAGCATCAGCAGTACAAACATTTGATTGGTGCGTTCATGCGGGTTTTTTTTCAGGACATAAGTTCCAAGCGCGACATATAGGAATATGGTGAAAATAGAAATTATTACGCTGATTATTGGATTAAACATTTTACTCTCCTTGTTATATTAAGTCAATATTGCTTTATTTAAGTTTCTATTTGAAACGCGCAGGTAGCATGGTAGCAAAATCCGTATCCTCTTACGTACGGTACTTCAATCAAGCATGGCAAAAAAAACGATATGTTTATATGTTGATTGATTATCGTGAGTCCTATGGGATGATTTAAATGACAAAAGCGCTTGTGGTGGAAGATAATCCTCTTAATATGGAGCTTGTGCTTGAGATGCTTGGCGCAAAAGGCTTTACTGCCGATGGGGCGATGAACGGCGAAGATGCAATTAATATGGCAGAAAAGGAAGTCTATGACGTGGTACTTACGGACATAGGGCTGCCCGGCATAGATGGAATCGAAGTCGCAAAAATAATCAAAAGCAAACCCGGCTATGAAACTACACCTGTGATTGCTTTTACAGCGTATGCGACGATGGAAGATAAAAACAGATTCCTTTCAGGGGGCTTTGATGATTATATTCCAAAACCGGTAGATGTAATTGGTTTCATGAATAAAATGGAGAAATATAAGAGATAATAGGTATATGAATTGTTTTTAGGTATCGTGAGTTAACATTTTTTTGCCTGCCGGTTTGACCATCGGCTCGTCATATGCCAAAGTAAATAACATATGTACTCTACAAAGGATATTCAATACAGAAGATTTTATATCATCAGCAGTAATAAATATCTATGTTGCTTTCGCAGGATTTATACTGCGATTCGCGTATGATATAAATTGAAAGCGGGGGAATCCATATCATTAACAAGAAGGACAAAGATGCGGTAAGTAAAATCCTGAAAAAAAATTATATCATGAAGAAGAAACTTTTTTCTATAGCCGTGTCGGGCGGTTCAACTGGCAGGGGGCGCAATGGCAATTAAGGCACTTGTAGTGGACGATAACAAAAACGACCGGATGCTGCTCAGGGAAATGCTTGCAGCTAAAAACTATGAGGTGATAGAGGCAGGCGATGGCGCCGAGGCTCTGGAGTATGTGAAAGTGTCAAGACCCGATATTATCATATCTGATATTATGATGCCGGTTATGGACGGATTCAAACTATTGCGTGAACTCAAAAAAGACGAACGCACAAAGGATATTCCGGTCGTGATCTATACTTCGTATTATGTTAGCGAAAAAGACATGAAACTTGCCCAAAAACTTGGTGCCTCACGGTATATCATCAAACCGATAGAATCCAGGAAACTGTTAAACGAAATAGAAACTGTCCTCAGGGAATATGAAGCCGGACTTGTCAAGCTGGCTGAACCCATCATAGAGACAGAAGAGGAGTATTTATCAAAGTACTGCGAACTGCAGGTCAAAAAGCTTGAGGAGACTCTCTGCCAGCTTGAGGCTGAAATATCCAGGCGCAAGCAGACTGAAGAAAAGCTGCGCAAGTCGGAGGCAAAAATGCACGCGCTTGTAAACACGCTGCGTGAGTCAGAAACCAAATACCAAAGGCTTGTGGAACAGATACCTGCGGTTGTTTATATGTCCCCTCCTGATAATTTTGCCTCCCGGATATATGTCAGTCCCCGGGTTGAAGCGTTATCAGGTTATTCCCAGGAAGAATGGTTGACGGATATTGACCTCTGGGGCAAACTTCTGCATCCTGACGATATGCAGGATGTGTTTGTAAAGGTCAGTGAGGGATTCAAAGAAAAAATCAGCCAGGAATACCGCATAATTACCCGAAGCGGTGATGTTGTATGGGTCAGGGATGAAGCTATAGTCGCCAATGATGCAGCCGGTCGTCCGCTTTATATTCAGGGCATCATGCAGGACATAACAGAGAACAAGAAAACAGAGACGATGCAACTTGAAAACCAGCGTTTGATAGCTGCAAGCAAAACAAAATCGGATTTTCTTGCCAACATGAGCCACGAACTGCGTACTCCCCTGAATGCAATCATCGGTTTCTCAGAACTCCTGGAAATGAAAATCCCCGGGGAACTCAATGAAAAACAGAACAGGTTTGTCAATGATATTCTTGTAAGCGGCAGGCACCTCATGGGTCTTATCAATGACATACTTGACTTGAGTAAAGTAGAAGCAGGAAAAATAGAACTTGTTATAGAGAAAATCCCTGTTGCCGATGCCATTAATGAAGGGCTTATCCTCGTTAAGGAAAAAGCTAAAAGACATAATATAGCCCTTAAAGTAGAGCTTGACCCGTATTTGAAGTTCATAGAAGCAGACATTCAGCGATTCAAGCAGATACTTTTCAACCTTCTTGATAATGCAGTGAAATTCAGCAAGAAAGACGGAGGGACGGTAACCATAACAGCGAAAAAAGAGGGGAATATGGCTAAGTTCTCGGTTTCTGATACAGGGATAGGTATCAAGGAAGAAAACCTGGTCAGGCTATTCAGGGAATTCGAGCAGATTGATTCCGGGATTTCACGAAAATATGGGGGTACCGGGCTGGGTCTTTCCATCACTAAGAAACTTGTGGAGCTTCATGGAGGCAAAATTTCGGTAAAGAGCAGATATGGTGAAGGGAGCACCTTTACC
>JBAQYK010000511.1:0-4737 GCA_049299995.1 Candidatus Methanoperedens sp. | reverse complement strand
GCTTGAAGCCATGATGCCGTATTTCGATAAAGAGGTCGGGAACCCTTCTTCCCTTCATTCGCCGGGAAGAAAAGCCAAACGCGAGCTTGAAGCCGCGCGCACAAAAGTTGCAAACCTCATCGGTGCGCCGAACCCCAAAAGCATCATTTTCACCTCATGCGCCACGGAATCGAACAATCTTGCGCTGCGCGGCGCAGCGATGCGGTACAAGGATAAGGGGAATCATATTATCACAACCTCCATCGAGCACATGTCAGTTATGAACCCTTTAAAAGACCTGCAGAGAAGCGGGTTTGAGGTCACTTATATCCCGGTGGATAAGGACGGGCTTGTGAGTGCTGAGAAAATCAAAAATGCGATTACGGACAAGACCATTCTCATATCAGTGATGTACGCCAACGGGGAAGTTGGAACTGTGCAGCCGATACGGGAGATAGGGGAGATAGCATCAGATAAAAAAATATTACTCCATGTTGATGGGACTGCTGCTGTTGGTAAAGTGCCTGTTGATGTCGAAAAAGAGCACATCGACCTTCTTACCATTTCTTCAAATGATATGTATGGCACAAAAGGCGTGGGAGCCCTGTATATCAAGCAGGGTGTGAGAATAATCCCATCCATGCTCGGAGGAGGACAGGAATTCGGTATGAGGAGCGGGTCTGAGAACATTCCAGGGATAATCGGGATGGGCAAAGCCGCAGAGATTGCGCAAAAGGAAATGGTGGATGAAGGCGCGCGGCTTATCAGGATGCGTGACAGGCTTATAGATAATATACTGAATATGGAATATACATATCTCACTGGTAGCAGGACAAAGAGGCTTCCCAACAATGCAAGCTTTCGCTTCAGTTTCATCGAAGGCGAAAGCATCATTCTCCAGCTCAATGACCTGGGCATAACTGCCAGCACGGGCTCTGCCTGCTCCACGAAAACGCTTGAACCCTCGCACGTTCTCATAGCAATGGGATTAAGGCATGAAGAGGCGCACGGCTCGCTTTTGCTTACGCTTGGCAGATACAATACTGAAGAAGATGTTGATTATGTCATTGAATCCGTGCCTGTTGTTGTAGCAAAACTCAGGGCATTATCGCCCCTTTACCCGAGGAAATAAAATATGGAAGAACAATTCGAATATTCAGAAAAAGTAATGGAACATTTCAGGAACCCGCGAAATGTGGGAGAGATTAAAGACGCAGACGGGATAGGAAGGGTCGGGAACCCGGTTTGCGGGGATTTGATGGAGATACAAATCAAAGTCGAGAACAATATTTTAAAAGACGTGAAGTTCAAGACCTTCGGCTGCGGCTCTGCGATTGCAACAAGCAGTATGATAACGGAAATGGCTATCGGGAAAACGCTTGAGGAAGCGCTTAAAATCACGCGCGGCGACGTGGCTGCCGAGCTTGACGGTTTGCCCCCAATCAAGATGCACTGCTCCAACCTTGCCGCAGACGCCCTTCATGCCGCAATTCAGAACTACCTGACGAAAAAAGAGGAGAAAGCCAAAATCGAGGCTGAGAAATATGATTTTGATGTGATTATTGTTGGCGGGGGCCCGGGCGGGCTGACAACCGGCATATTGTGCGCCTATCGCGGACTTAAGACCGCCATCTTCGAAGCTTCCAACTGGGGCGGCATCCTGTCATGGTTATGCCCGAACAAGATGATTGAGAACTTCCCGGGGTTATGCGAAAAAACAACATGCAATGACCTTGTTGATTCATGGGTGAATGAAGCGAAGAAATTGAAAGTGGAAATGAAAAAAGAGCGCGTGAATGAAATCACCGCAGATAAGAAAGTTGTCGCCAAAAGTGGCGAATACAAAGGTAAAATCATTGTTCTTGCAACAGGCAGCTCTCCTGCGACAGGCGGTATTAAGGGCGAAGAGAAGTTCAGCAAGGACGGGCGGGGAGTATATTATTTTGTCAGGAATCCAGAGAGGTTTGCAGGAAAACGCGTTCTTATCGTGGGCGGCGGGAACTCAGCCGTTGATGCGGCATTGAGCCTTGCGGATACTGCCGACCTTGTAACCGTAGCGCACAGGAAAGATGAATTGCGGGCAGTACCGCAGAAGATAGAGCGCATGAAAGCTATTGATAAAATCAAGGTGCTGTATAATACCGAGGTCCTTGAAATAGCAGGCGCTGAAAATGTCGAGAAAGCTATTATGCGGGATTTGAAAGAAGATGAAACCATCCAGCAGGTGGTGGATTCGGTGGTACTGGCTGTTGGCATGACGCCCAATACCGAGATTTTTAAGAAGCTGGGGCTTGAAATGGATGAGAAAGGATACCTCAAGACCGATAAAACCCAGAAGACCAATATCGATGGGATTTACGCAGTGGGCGACATCGCCTCTGACCTCCAGCTTGTTGTTGTCGCGGTGGCGCACGGGGCTGTGGTGGCGCATAATGCGTATATTGAATTGAGGAAGCCTTATTGGCGTTAAAGTTTGATTACATATTAAGGGGAACAATATGACAAAAGTGGCAATAATATACGATTCTGCAACGCATAATACCGAGATGATGGCAAAAGCGATAGCAGAGGGAATAAAGTCTGAAAACATGGAGGTCAAACTCTCCCATGTCCATGAAGCGAGAATTGATGAGATCAAGGGCATTGACGGCATTGTTCTTGGTTCCGGAACTTACCATCATGAAATAATACCCGCGCTTGAGGTTTTTATCGATCAGGCAAAAGATGTAGACCTGAAAGGAAAAGTAGGGGCTGCTTTTTGTTCTTACGGCTGGTCTCCTGAGGTTGTGGATCTTATCACGAACAGGTTGAAAGGCTTTGGGATGGAGACGTTAGAAGGTCTTCTTATTCACGAAAAGCCCGATGAGACAGGATTGGAAAAATGCAGGGAATTTGGTAAGAAAATTGCTAAAAGGATAAAAGGTGAATAAAATGGATGATATTGAGAGCCAGATTTATGAATGGGCAAAAGACTACGCAGAAAAGAACAACCTGGGATTAAATACTGACTATGATATTGTTGTTCAGGCAATCAAAGGTCTTGCCCAGAATAAGAGAGAGTACGGGATACTGTATTGCGGCTGCAGACAGGTAACAGGGTACCCGAAAAAGGATAAGGATTTGATTTGTCCCTGTATACACAGGACTCTTGATATCCAGAAAAGAGGTTCGTGCAAATGCGGACTTTTTATTAAATGATAGAGAATATCAGGAAAAGGAACGGAATGCCCTGGTATGCGCCCCGATAGTGGCGAAACGGTTGAGAAGGTGCTTCGCATCTCTATTGCATCGATTATGCCGGGACATGCTTATCGCGAATATTGAGCTTGCGGCGAAAAAGATGGGATGAAGACTGAGCCAGATATCCCATTGTTTCGCTTGGCTGATATTCTTTTATTTTTTACTTTTTCTTATAACCAGTGCCATTCCAACCGTTATAATCGCTACTAGCATTCCAAAACCCGGTGATTTAGCAGGAATCGATGTCTGAGCAGGCTCCGTTTCCTTTGAAGGTCTTACAACGGTCACAGAGTATGTGAGACTTATTGGCTGAAAAGCGTCTTTATTTTCATCCGGATAATACAACCCTGTGAACTGGAGAGTATGCGAACCTTTTCTTGCGGATTTATCTGCTTTTATGGTTATTGATATAGTCCGTGACTTGCCCGGGGGGACACTGAACGTACCTGCTACCACGCCAGCACCCGCCGCCTGCCCGAAATTTTCACCGGAAACATGTAAGCCTGCGGGTACACTGACCTGTGCGTCCACATTCAGCGTAACATCGTTTAAAGACGGGTTATTCATAAACAATTCAACAATTCCATCCTGGTTTTCTTCTATCACATCGGTTACAGGTCTTAGTGTAACGGATGGACCTACACGGAATTTAACAGGTTTTGGCGTTGCTGTTGACTGGGTTATTTGCGGAGTGGGTGTAACTATTGTTGTTGGGGGGGCTGTGGTGGGTGGGACTGTCGTTGGAGGAACTGTCGTTGGAGGAACTGTCGTTGGAGGAACTGTTGTTGGGGGAACTGTTGTGGGAGTAACAACACTTGAAAGGACCTCAAGCGTAGCAATTACATTTTTGCCATCGGATCCTCCGACAGCATAAAGATTTCCGGCAATAACATCAGCGGATAATGAATTTCGTGCTGTTGTCATTGATGCTTTGGTTGTCCAGGTATTTGTTAATGGGTCATAAACTTCAAGCGTAGCAAGCCTATTTGTGCCATCGAATCCTCCGACAGCATAGAGTTTGCCATCAATAACTCCTGATGCTAACGATTGTCTTGCAGTGGGCATTGATGCCATGGTAACCCAGGTATCAGTGGCAGGGTCATATACGTCCAACGTGGCAATATTATTGCTTCCATCGAATCCTCCTATTATGTAGAATTTCCCGTTAATAACTCCTCCACCTGCGTATGCATGGATATTGGGAGGCGAGGCTTTTGCCGTCCAGATGTTGCTGTCCGGGTCATAGACGTGCAGATATTTCCGAAAGCCGCTGTAGCCATCGCAGGCAGTCAGGACGTAAAGCTTCCGGTTGATTACGCCCGCAACTGAGCATCCACTCAGTATTGGCATATCCGCGCCGGTGCTCCATGTATTGCTTGCCGGATTGTAGATTTGCAGCGTTCTTGTTGGAATACCGGAGATTGGATAATCCCATCCGCCAACGAGATAGAGCTTGGTGTCAATTACTCCTATAGTGCCTTGGTATACAGGATGTGGTATAGACGCCAATGTAGCCCA
>JBAQYK010000510.1:0-5790 GCA_049299995.1 Candidatus Methanoperedens sp. | reverse complement strand
ATCCAACATTGTCTACTACCCTGACACTGAACGTATGCGCGCCATCGGGCAGCGAAGGAAGAGATGTTCTTGCAAGTGTTGTATATACCTCAACGCCACTATCAAATTTATAATAATAACCAGCGATACCGCTTTCATTATCCAGGGCATTCCAGGTAATGTTCTGGTTATAAGGATTCAGGGCAGCGGCATTTGTACTTATCCAGCCTGAAGGTCCTGAAATTGAACTGATAACAGGGTTATCGATATCAATTCTCACGTAAAGAGTATAAATTAACCCTGGATTTCCAACACTATCTACTCCCCTGAACCTGAAAGTATAATTGCCTGAAGAAATGGAAAGGTGCCAGGGACTTGAAACTGTCTGCCATGTACCATTATTCACACTGGCTTCGTAGCGGCTTAATCCACTACCAATATCTGTTGGGGCAGACCAGTTGAAATTAGGAGTATTATGCGTGCTCCATGAAGGATTTGGAAATGGAGAGCCGTTTGAATGGCTTTCATTCACTACAAACAATCCCGGTCCTTCGGTATCTATGTTAAACGTATACTGCAGCACCGGGCTTTCCCAGCCGACCCTGTCTACTGCTACTATATTGAAAATATGCGCGCCGTCCGGTAAATACGGTAGCTCGATGCTGTTGTTCACAGTATAAACTTCGGGCGCGGCATCTACCCGGTACCTGTAACCTGCCACACCGCTTCCGGCTCCGTCTGTGCTGTCCCATGCAAAAAACGGCGTGCTGTTGTTAGTCCACATACCCGGCATTTCTTCCAGCCATACAGATGGCGCGTTTGTATCTGTGAAAAAGTTCCTGCTTGCTGCGGCACTCTCGAAGCCAACGTTGTCCACTGCCCTGATATTAAACGTGTGCGCGCCGTCGGGTAGTGCCGGGACGCTCAGGGTTGATGAAGCTGTGTATGTATCAGCACCCCCATCAAAATGATAATAATAACCTGCAACTCCGCTGCCTATATCAGTGCCGTTCCATGCAAAGAAAAGCGCTGTTTCGTTAGTCCACCCGTTCGGAGCTGATGTTATAACTACTGATGGAGGTACGGTATCTATTCTTACATAAACAGGATATGCATCGCTTGGGTTTCCGACTGAATCTACGGCACGAAATCTGAATTCATAGCTGCCGGTAGCCATAACAGGATGGTGCGGCGAAGTCATGTTTGTCCATGTGCCGTTGTTTATGCTTAGTTCATAGCGAACGGGGCTTCCTATATCATCAATCGAGTCAGGCCATGTAAAATACGGAGTATTATGGGTACTCCACGGAGGATTCGGCGCAGAACCACCCGCGTGGCTTTCTGTAACCACCGGAATCGTAGGCGGCACTGTATTAAGAGTAAAGCTCCACGTATCGTAAACACTGGAAAGCCATACCATATCTACAGCCCGAACTCTGAAAATATGATTGCCGTCAGGGAAAGACGGGAGCGTTATGTTTGTTGCAAGCGTGAATATTTCGCTTGAATTATCATAGCTGTAATAATACCCTTTCAATCCGCTGAGGCTGTCTGCCCCACCCCATATAAACAAAGGTGTCTTGTTATTTGTCTCTGCGCCCGGGTTATATGTTATATTTACAGTAGGAGGGGATACGTCAACGCTGAATGATCTCGATGCTGTAGTATTTACGCCTGCATTATCCACTGCTTTAATACTGAATATATGGGCGCCTTCTGAAAGGTTCGCGAGCGTTGTATTAGGAAGCATGGTAAAGATTTCAGGGCCGCTGTCTGTGCTGAAATAATACCCGGCTATTCCGCTGCTGTTATCTGATGCATTCCACGCAAATACTGGGGATGAATTGTTAGTCCATCCGGAAGGGCCCCCGGTAATATTCAGCACGGGCGGAACAGTATCGATTATAAACTCTCTGGAATCGTTATTTCCAATATTCCCTGCGTTGTCTACGGCTCGAACGTAAAACGAATGATTTCCATCACCCTGCGCAGGAAGGGTCGTGTAAGTTGAACTTGTATAAACCCATGGCGTGTTATCGATACTGTAATAATATCCTTTTATTCCGCTGAGATTATCGCTGCCGTTCCATGTAAAAGCAGGCGCTGTGATTTTTGTCCAGCCTGAAGGACCTGTGGTTATGGTAACATTCGGCAAGCTGGTATCTATCCAGAATTCTCGCATCACGGGTGAGCTTGATAGATTTACATTATCTATTGCGCGCAGGCTGAACGTATGATTTCCTGCCGCTGCGGTGAGTGTTATACCGGTGTTTATAGTGAAAATTTCACTTGAATTATCGTAACTGTAATAATACCCTGCTATTCCGCTCTCGTTATCTGATGCATTCCATGTAAATGTTGGAGATGTGTTGTTAGTCCAGCCAGAAGGCCCTGATAAGTTATTGATTATAGGAGCCACAGTATCAATACGTAAGTATATTATTGTAAAATTACCCGCATTGCTTACATTATCCACAGCCCTGAAATCCATTGTATGGACGCCGGAGGGTAGGGGGGGATGCCACAGTTTAGCGGTGAGTCTTAACCAGAAGCCGTTATTCAATCTGGCTTCATAATAACCAATTCCGCTTCCAATATCGGTTGACTCTATCCAGTCAAATAGTGGAGTGTCATGAGAACTCCAGGACGGATTCGGGGTTGAAGAACCGTTTGAATGCGTTTCATTCACGACCGGCGCGGACGGCGGGATTGTATCCACCGAAAACGTTCTGCTAACGTTTGCACTTAAAAGCCCGACATTATCCACTGCGCGCAGGCTGATTGTGTGCTCTCCGTCAGATAATGATGTAAGTGTGGCATTAGGCAGCGCAGTAAAAGTCTCGGTACCGTTATCGATGCTGTAATAATACCCGGCTATTCCGCTATGAGCATCTGTGCCATTCCATGCAAAACCCGGCGCGCTGTTATTAGTCCATCCGCTCGGACCTGATGTTAAGGATACTACCGGAGGCACGGTATCTATCCTCACATACGTTCTGGTTATATAACTCGCCAGCCCGACTATATCTACTGCCCTGAAATCAAAAAAATGACTTCCGGTTCCGATGGCGGGATGGTACGGCGTCGTGATATTAAACCACGCGCCGCTGTCTATAGACGCCTGGTAATACTCGATGTATTCCAGTGCATCATTTGATGTATTCCACTGGAAATAAGGTGTATCATGAGAACTCCATGCGGGGTTTGGGAATGATGAACCATTGGAGTGCGTTTCATTCACGACTGGCGCCGGAGGCGGAGTTGTTTTAATTCTGAAAGAGATAAAATCTTCTGAACCCGTATTGCCTGCATTATCCAGCGCCTGAACATGGAAAGTATGCGCGCCGTCTCCCATGAATACAGTAGCTGATGCAATTTCAGTATATATCCTGGTTCCATTATCAATCCAATAATAATATCCTTTAATTCCGCTAAAATCATCAGTTCCAGCCCATGTAAAGGTTTGAGTGCCGCTGTTTAACCATCCGTTCTGGTTTGAAGTAATATTTACAGTGGGCGAGATAACATCAGCGCCAAAATTTCGGGATATTCTCAACCCGTTATTGCCTGCATGATCTATGGGCTTAAGGTACAGAATATGACTGCCGGTGGATATGTTTTCTAATACCAGGTTTGTGCTCGCAGTAAAAATTTCAGTGCTGTTATCAAGAGCATAATAATACCCTGCAATTCCGCTGTGAGCATCCGACCCGTTCCATGCAAATGTAGGTGAAGTTGTATTGAACCATGACGCTGCTGATGTAAACCATGTGGTTGGCGGCGTGTTATCTATTTTCAAGTAAATTGTAGTTTTGTTTCCTGCGTTGCCGACATTATCAACAGCCCAGAACTCAAATATATACTGCCCTGTACCCAATACCGGGTGATATCCGCTCGTGACTTCAATCCACGCCTCGCCGTTCTTCCGCGCCCTATACGATGCTACCCCGCTTCCGTTGTCTGTTGAGGCAGGCCATGTGAAATAAGGAGTATTGTGTGAACTCCATTCAGGCCATGGAGTCGCATTGCCACCGGAATGACTTTCAGATACTACAGGCGCAGATGGCGGCATGGTGTCTACAGAAAATGATCTAACTGCTATATTGCTGCTTACATTCAATAAATTGTATGCTTGAACTGAAAAGGTATGGCTGCCTTCAGATAAAGAATTGATAGTAACGCTTGTATTTACTGTAAAGGTTTTCGAGCCGTTATCCATCCAGTAATAATGGCCTGAAATGCCGCTGGCACTGGATGATACCCAGTCAAATGTTGCATTCCTTTGATTTATCCAACCACTGGGCCCATAAACAATTTCAACACTAACCACTCCGGTATCAATCCCGAAACTTCTGTTAACTACAGCCCCGATATTCCCGGCTGAATCAACGGGTTCGATATGAAAAACATAACTGCCGTCCGGGCTTGAAAGAATAACGTTTGTGCTGGTAGTAAACGTCCGGGATTCGTTGTTCAGCCAGTAATAATATCCTGAAATACCGCTTCCGTTCACGTTATCGGAACCGTTCCACGAAAATGTAAAACTGCTTGTATTTATCCATCCATTGGGCCCTGAAGTTATCGCTGTGTTTGGTTTTACAGTATCTATAGAAAAACTCCTGCTGACTATATCGCCAACACGCATGTCAGCATCGACTGCTTGAATATAGAACGTATGCGCGCCATCAGGAAGCGGAGGAAGAGTTATAGATGTACCTGCCGTCGTGTTTTGCGGAACGGAATCCCATCTATAATAATAGCCGAATAAGGTTGAATTGTACGCAGTCCCAGTCCATGTAAAAGTAGGCGCTGCGATATTCGTCCAACCGCCTGGCCCTGAAGTTATAGAAACCACAGGAAGATCGGTGTTAATTCCAAAATCGTAACTGGCTGCTGAACCCACATTACCTGCCTTATCTATAACTTTTACATTAAAAACATGAGAGCCGTTCCCGATATTTACCAGCGTAATGTTTGTATTGTTGGTGTATACTGGAAGTGCGCTGTCCAGCCAGTAATAATAGCCGGCAATTCCACTTCTGCTGTCCGACCCCTGCCACACAAAAGATGCTGTAGAAAAGTTCAGCCATGCACCCGGCGCCTGGGTAATATTTACAGTTGGAGGAATCAGGTCAATCCAGAAGCTACGTTGAACAGGTCCGACCCATGCAGTACCATTATATGCTTTTACCGAAAAGGTATAGTTTTTTTCAATCAGACCTGTAGCGTTATAATATTTATCCGCTAAAAAACTGGAATAACTTCCAACAGTTACGTAATAAATATCACCGGTACTGTTGCTGTTATAGGTAAAGTTTGCATAAGTTCTATTATACCATCCCCCTGGACCGCTCTCGATCCATACCGAATTTGCACCAGCTGCGCTCGATAATACAAGTATCGCAAATATTATACAAAATTGAATACGCCAAAATATTCTATATCGTGCTGATAAGAGCTTCATCATATCCACCGATTACTCTTCCAATCGAAGTTCCAGTTAATCCCCATTCAATTATCTCTTTTCTTTCACCGTATATATTCGTAAAGT
Source organism: Candidatus Methanoperedens sp. (assembly GCA_049299995.1). Lineage (GTDB taxonomy): Archaea > Halobacteriota > Methanosarcinia > Methanosarcinales > Methanoperedenaceae > Methanoperedens. The sequence goes on along the minus strand of JBAQYK010000510.1, from coordinate 260 downwards.
TTCCATAACTCGGCCCGTACCAGTCAGGCGGTGAGAAAGTTATGTTCGCATAATTCCATGTATGTGCAACTATCCTGTTTGAAATATCAACGGAATTGTTCTGGATATCTGCGGGCATCTGGTTCTGTGGATACCGTTCGCTTGCTTTTTTCCATCCATAGAAAACAATACTGTTTTTATCCCACCCTGTTGATTCATCCCACCCCACATCGCCGTATGGATGCGCTCCGGCTTCCAGTCCATCCCCAGGACTATAATAC
>JBAQYK010000509.1:0-2018 GCA_049299995.1 Candidatus Methanoperedens sp. | reverse complement strand
ATCTATACTTCATTATTTCATTAGACAGGCATAAAACTTTTTATATGATGCCCAGGACGGGATCCGAACCCGTGACCTCCAGATTTCTCAGGAGACTTTAAGCGCCTCTTCAAATATACCCTATGAGTCTGGCGCCCTAACCGACTAGGCCACCTGGGCAAACTCACCCCTACATGCAAGGATGGTATTAAAATATATCGTATTCTTGAACCTGATATCCGCCGCTTTTGATATTATTTAATTGCCTTATCCGAAAAATCAATGATGGCTCCGGCCCTGTTCAGGTCTTCAAAAAATCCGGGATACGAAATGCTGATGGATTCTATTGTATCTATGGTCGTTTCGCCTGCCACCATCCCGGCCACGGCCAACGCCATAACGATCCTGTGATCGTCCCAGCCGTGTACTTTTGCGCCTTTCATCTTCCCGCCCTTTATAATAAGCCGGTCTTTTTCCTCGGTAATATCAACCCCCATCTTTTTCAATTCAACTGTCATCGCATGAAGACGGTCTGTTTCCTTGTATCTTACATGCTCTGCGTTCTCAATGACCATGGTTCCCTCCGAGGCTGCACCAAGAACAGCCAGCGTTGGCACAAGGTCGGGCGTCTTCCCCACATCAACAGTGATACCTTTTAGCATGCTTTTGCTCACTTTGATTTCCCCCTTTTTCTGGTTCCATGAGATTTGAGCACCCATTTTCCCGAGTATGTCAACCAGCGCGGAATCCCCCTGTTCCGAAGGGAACATGTTTTTGATAGTTACTTCCCCGCATAGCGCTCCCACAGCCATCATATATGAAGCCGAGGAAAAATCACCCGGCACATTATACGAGGTCATGTTATATTCCTGTTCAGGCGGGATTGTGAATGAGTTTGGCGTATCCGCGAGAATTTTAGCGCCTGCATCTTTCAGCATGTCGATTGTAATATTCACATAGGGTCTGGATTTTAATTCCCCTTTTATCATTATGGTAGTCTTATTCTTCGCAAACGGGCATGCAATCAGCAGGGCGGAAATGAACTGGGAACTTATTGAGCCGTCGATATACACGCGCCCACCCCTCATTTTCCCCCTCACCACAAGCGGCGCCATGCCGTTGTTGCGCGTGGAGAATGCTTCGGCGCCGAGGTCGTTCAGCGCATTCAGGAGCGGTGTGTTTGGTCGCGTTCGTATGCTGGCATCGCCTGTCAGAACAGTGGCGCCGTCAGCAAGTGAAGCCACGGCTGTCATTATGCGAAGCGTGGTGCCAGAATTTGCAATATCGATTACGTTGTCCGGGATTTTGGGTTTCCCGTCAAATCCTTTGATAAGGAGTGAATCTTTCTTTGTGTCCACCACAGCGCCGAAGGCTTCCGAGGCTCTAATTGTGGCTTTTGTGTCTTCGGATATAAGCGGGTTATTGACGGTTGCTTTTTTTGAGAGGGCGGCTATTGCGATAGCCCTGTGGGTGTAGCTTTTCGAGGGTGGGGCGTTTACAACGCCTTTTATATCGGATTTCTGGAGCGTGATTTTCATGGTGTCGAAGACGCTAATTGATGATGAAACTATTTATAATTGCTTTTAAAACCATTTACTATTTTTTATTGGAAATCCACCATCTTAACGGTTTTAACCAAAGTGAGCCATAGGATGCATTGCAAATACATTCTACATAAACTTTTTCTCTGCTATCTGATCTTTAAGACTATCAACTTCAGCTCTGTATTTTTCAGTTAATTCCTTGTATTTAGCTTCGGTTATCTCGCCATGAACAAGGCTTTCATCCAATTTATCAAAGAGTGCGTTGATTTGATTAAGCCTGTCGTTTAGCTCCTTTAGAGAAACGCCCACCGATGGTTTGGCAATAGCCTCTTCGTGTTTTTGAGTAACTGCGGGTGCTGGGGCTCGTTTAATAATAGCCATGAAGGATATCACAATAACAAAAATAATAATTAAAAGAATAACTTCAATAAAGACCGTATTGCCCGTACCAGGCGTCTGTGCTGGCGTGTAGGTAGGTATTTCAGGAGTGATGGT
>JBAQYK010000508.1:0-19296 GCA_049299995.1 Candidatus Methanoperedens sp. | reverse complement strand
GCACTCGCCCCAGTTCATCGCAACCCCCTGTCAGGAGTATGCCTTTTGCCCCATTTCTGTAAAGCGACAGCGCTTTCTTTTCAAGCTCTTCGCATGTTGTTGCGGGAATAAGGCTTTCGAGTAATTTGCCTTTACAGTGTTTGCACATGAGGGCGCAGGAATTTCCAGTAACCGAGAGCGAAGGGAAAAGAGTGGACGTGATGAAGAAATTGACTTTTTTTCTATAGTCAATATATTGTTTTTCGCTCATATCCGATGCCGCCAGAATATTAAAGCCACACCTCTCTCAGGGCTTCCCTAAATATACTATCAAACACGATTTCTTCAGCCGGTTGCTTTTTTCCGACGGATTTAAGATAATGGTCAAAGTGCTGGATATGTTCATCCAAAAATTCATTGATGCTCCTGATCTGCGGTCCGTAATCGAGTTCTTCCCCGGATTTTTTCCTTATTAACAAGTCCTGGATTTCATCAACTAAATTTCCATTAGGAAGCACTGTATTAAGAAGTAGCGCAAACTCCATGGGAGGCATTGTATTTCTTTCCTCAATCCACTTACAGGCTAATATAGGTCGAAGCGCATAAAAATATTTTTTAACTCTTACGTTATCACCCTGTAAATATTTTCTGAAGTTTCCTTTAGCTATGCTCAAGTAGTGGTATAAACACGAAAGAGGTGAGAAACCCAGATTGCCAAGCTCTCTCATTTTTTGGGTTATTGTGTACTTTTCAAGATATACGATTGGCGATTCTAACCATTCAAGAAAAGGCGGATTCGATTTGCGAAAAAGTTTTAAAGACTTTCGAATATCCCAGCCGTTAATATCCAGTAAATCATTTATTGGCATATCAATTACATCTCTTTTTTCATGAATTGAAAGATACCAGTCCACCGGGTGGATATAGATAAATCTCACATCATAATCGCTATCTTTGGATGGAAATCCCCATGCTCGGCTGCCTGATTCGCAGGCATATATTATGCGGACATCATTTTTCTCTTCAATTTTTTTGAGTTCTGAGATTATTTTTTCATACATGGCTTAATTTTCAATCAAACAACATCAGGGAAACTTAAATAATACCTGCCTCTAAATAAGCCTTGCATGCTTAAAGAAGAAATCTGGATTGAAAAATACCGCCCCAAAAAACTTGATGACGTGGTGGGGCAGGTCGAGGTCATAAAACGCCTGAAATCCTATGTCCATTCAAGAAACCTGCCGCATCTGCTTTTCTCAGGCTCTCCCGGTGTCGGAAAAACCGCTTCAGCCATATGCGTAGCTCGTGAGCTTTATGGCGAATCATGGGCTAACAATTTCACCGAGTTGAATGCCAGCGATGAGCGCGGCATCGATGTGGTCAGGAACAAGATTAAGAACTTTGCAAGGACAGCACCCCTTGGCGAGGCGGAATTTAAGATAATATTCCTTGACGAAGCCGATTCCCTCACTTCGGATGCGCAGTCGGCTCTTAGAAGAACGATGGAAAAATACACAAGTTCATGCCGTTTCATCCTCTCATGCAATTATTCTTCAAAAATAATCGAACCCATCCAATCAAGATGCGCGGTTTACAGGTTCAAGCCAATATCCAGCGCGGCAGTTGAAGAGAGGATACGGCATATCGCAAAAGTTGAAGGCGTAACCCTCACAGATGACGGGATGGAAGCAATACGATATGTAGCGGCAGGCGACATGAGGCGCGCCATCAATGCGCTCCAGGCTGCTGCAATGCTTGACAAGACCGTAAATATGGATGCGATTTACAAGACCACAGCCACCGCAAAGCCTGAAGAAGTGGTGGAATTGATAAAGCTCGGTCTTGAAGGCAATTTCATGAAAGCCAGGGCGCAGCTTGATTATCTTTTAATTGAGCAGGGTCTTTCGGGAGAGGACGTAATCGGTCAGATATACCGAGCCATGTTTGACATGACAATCCCGGACAAGCTGAAAGTTGACCTCATTGACCGAATCGGGGAGATTGATTTCAGGATGGCTGAGGGCGCCAACGAACGGATTCAGCTTGAGGCTCTGATTGCCCATTTTATTCTCTGCGGTGCCAGCAAAAAATGACACTTGAAGCGACACTCCTTGCTATTTTCAGTTCAATTCCGCCATGGCTTGCTGTTATTCTTATCGCGGCGCTGCCAGTTGCAGAACTCCGGCTGTCCATTCCAATAGCGATACTTGCGCCTCCTTATGGATACGGGTTCGACCCCATCTCAGCTTTTTTCCTGTCAGTCATCGGCAATATGCTGCCTGTTATACCCCTGCTTCTCTTTCTTGAACCTGTATCGAACTATCTTCGAAAATGGCATATCTGGGATGTTTTTTTTACCTGGCTTTTTAACCGGACGCATCACAAACACAGCGCGGAGTTTGAGAAATACGGGTCAATCGGGCTTGCGGTGTTTGTGGGCATACCATTGCCTGCGACGGGCGCATGGACTGGCTGCGCAGCCGCATTTGTTTTTGGCTTTAAATTCAGGAATGCCCTGATTGCGATATTTGCCGGTGTTTTAATGGCTGGGATAGTAGTAACCGTCTTAACAGTTGCAGGGATAGATTTATTTAATAGATTTTAGGTTTCTTCAAAACGTTTATCCATTTTGAACGCATATTATACTACCTTAGAGAGAATATAGTTAGTTTGAGAGATGTTATTTTATGGGCAAGAGAACTCGTATTATTAATGAACCTTCAGATATCGTTCCCCTCCTGCGCGCCTTTGGCTCAGCAAATCATAAGAAAGTTTTTGACAGTCTGCAAAATGATTGGAAAACCGAAGAAGAAATAGATACAGAGGTTGGTTTTAACTCGCGCGAAAGTATTGATACTCTGAAAAAAAGCGGATTTATTGAAAGCAAATGGCGAATGCCGCAGCCTGGGAAAACCCCTGAAAAAGAATATCATTCGTCCTATTCCAGGGTACAGGTCAATTTCCAGTGCACAGTTGAAGATTTAAGCGACATGATAATGGTCACCTTCAAGAGTGATGGCGAAATAAGGGATTATCTTGATTTGATCGAGAAAGAGGTTAAGGCTGGAAACCAGTCAATGAACGGTCTCCAGAGAGTAATTGATAAAAGTATTATGTTTATCCGCGCTATCGCCAGGCGGTCATCTATCCTGACTGTTAAAGGACAGAGGATTGAGATATTCGGGGAAACTGAATGAAAAACTTTAAGAAAGTTTTATCAAAAGAAGGGTATGCTTTGCATACCCTATGCGTCATAAAGGGGCGCAACCCTTTATGATACTGCGGAGTAAAAAAGAAATCACAAAATTCCAGATTCTTGTTGAGATTGCCGCGCACCAGCCCGATGTGATGCAGAAGGAGATTGCTGATAAAATCGGCATAACACCGCAGGCTGTTTCGGAATATATCAAAGAACTTGTTTCTGAGGGGCTTTTATTCGCCGACGGTCGTGTCCGCTATCGTGTTACTAAAAAAGGGGTTGAGTGGGTACTTGAGCGGGCGCAGGAACTGAAAAAATACGCGCGTTTTGTCATGGAAGATGTGGTCAGCCATATCTCTGTCGCGACTGCAATTGCCAGGGAAAGACTTGATAAAGGGCAGAAGGTCTCGCTCCGGATGGAGAATGGCTTGCTGTACGCAGGCAGAGAGGGCGAGGTCACGGGTATTACAATATCAGGGGCGCAAGAGGGCGAGGAGGTCGGGGTTACGGATTTAAAAGGGATGATTACTTTTCCTCCTGTCAATATTACCATCTGCAAGGTGCCGAGGGTGGAGAGGGGCGGCTCGCGAAGCGTGGATTACGAGATACTGAGAAAATATGCGGCGAATAAGCCTTATATTGCGGCGCTTGGGGTGGAGGCGCTGATATCTCTTCGGAAAATAAATGTCCAGCCCAACATACTCTTCGGCGCAAAGGAGTCCGTTGTGGAGGCGGCTTTTCATGGGCTTTCCTCGCTTGTGGTTTCTGTGGATGAGGAGGTTCCCTCGCTGCTTAACAGGCTTGAGGCTGAGGGGTTGAGTTATGAGGTCGTGGATTTGAGGAAGTAGAGACCGCGCCGGTAATGCGAGGTGAACATGAAGCATAAGTGCAATATTTGCGGGAAAGAAATGAAGCCGGCGGATGACATAAACCTGAAAGGGTTTATGATACGCGGCTGGAGATGCGAATGCGGGAACGAGCACAGCAACCCCGAAGACGTGGACAATATAGTAAAATATTTCAAAGCATTAAAGAAGGGAATGGAGGCAACGGTATATAAATCCGGGAACAGCATATCCATACGCCTGCCCAAGGTTATCGCAGACCTGTATCACCTGAATAAAAACCTGAAACTGCCCATCGAAACAGAACCCGGAGGTATAAGGCTGAAGGTTATAAGGTTGAAGCAGGGAGCGTAATTGGTTGGTCTTCAGAGTTAGCAAGACCAAAATCTTCAAAGAGGCTGCATAAAGATGCAACCCTTAACGTGTCACGCACGCAATCGTCTAAATTTTATATCACAACCACAATCAATTCTTATCGCAGCCAATGTAATATGTCCGATGGTTTTTTATCTTTTCCCGCCCGTATAACACATAATCCATCGGTCGGTTTGATGAACCCGTCTAAAAGGAATGAATATTTTTGGGTTCATCAAAGAAGGAGGCTTCATGGAAATTGAATTTGCGCCCCATGTCGAAGAAATAAAAAGGGCGCTTGATAACGAAATAGACGAGAGCAACATCATCGCGGAGCTAAAAAAACTGCTCGAATACAGGGTACCACTTAGCGAAGCAAAGCGAAGCCTGATTAAGAAATACGGCGGCGCAGAAAAGAGCATTATTCGGAAACTCGGGGATATCCAGGTCGGAGACCGCAACATCGAGGTGACTGCGCAGGTTCTTGAGATTGCCAAGAAAACCATAAACGTGAAAAATGTTGAAAAGACTGTTTTTTCAGGGATTCTGGGCGATGAGACCGCTGCAAGAAGTTTTACCGCATGGGATGATTTCGACCTGAATGTTGGCGACGTCGTCAAAATCACACAGGCTTATGTTAGAAACTGGCAGGAGCGACCGGAAATCAATTTTGGGGGCAGGTCAAAGGTTACAAAACTTACCTCAAAAATCCAGATAAACCATGACACCGAAGTTAAAAAACTCAGGGAATTAAAGGACGGTGACATAAATATTCACACCATGTTCACGATTTTGAACATCGAATCCCATGATATCAACACAAAGGACGGCACAAAAAATATCCTGAGCGGCATTGCTGCGGATGAGGATACAAAACTTCCATTTACCGCGTGGGTAATACTTCCGGAACTTGCGGCTGGCAGCACGGTTGAGGTAAAAAATGCATACGTGCGCTCATTCAGGGGCGTTCCCACCATTAATATAAATGAGAATAGCGTGGCAACTAAGCTTGATAAGGAACTGGAATACAAAGGAACAGGCAGAGCCAGCATAGGGGATATTGTCAGCAAGGACGGGGCGTATGATATTACAATCGAGGGGAACATCCTTTCCATCAGACCAGGCTCGGGATTGATAGCCCGCTGCCCCGACTGTTCACGGGTAATTCAAAAAGGCATGTGCAGGGTGCACGGTAAAGTTGATGAAAAAATGGATATGAGGATTAAAGCCATAATCGATGACGGAACAGGCGCATTGACGCTTGTTCTTGATGCCGGGTTGACGCAAAAAATATGCGGATATACCATCGAAGAAGCGCAGCAGATTGCAAAAACTGCAATGTCCCAGAAAGCCGTGGAGGAAGAAATAAAAAGGAAGCTTGTCGGGAAAATGCTTGCAGCCCGGGGTAATATGTCAAAAGGAGAATTCGGGATTACACTTGTAGCGAGAAGCGTGTGGGAACCGCAGGAAACGACAGGGGAAAAGGCAACCGAGCTTCTCGGGAGGATTGCGGGATAATATGGAAAAGATGGAAAAAATACTTGACAGGGAAATAGCATGGCGCATTTTTGCCCACGAATTCAACAGGTCAAATCTCTTCACAAGCGAAGGAGATGAGCGCGCCCCCAATTATATCATTACACCTACAGGTGTAAAATGCAACCGCCTTTTCATCGTGGGCGTGGTCACTGAAGTGGAAAACATCGGCAAGGAGAATAGCCTGTGGAGGGCGCGCATAGCAGACCCTACGGGTGTATTCACCATATATGCCGGGCAGTACCAGCCTGAAGCAGCTATTTTTCTGTCCGGTCTGCAGGTTCCTGCGTACGTAGCGATAGTTGGCAAGGCAAGAAAATATGAACCCGAAGACGGCAGCGTGTATATATCGGTCAGACCCGAGGAAATAAACACAGCCGAGGAAAAACTCCGGGACAGGTGGGTGCTGGATACGGCAGAGCGCACGCTGGAACGCATCAAAACCATCGAAAATGCCTTAAGCTCCGGGTTATCCGGAAATGAATTGAAGGAATTTTTGTTAAATAAGAAAACCAATCCGGTGCTTGTTGATGGCGCAGTGCGGGCGATTGAACATTATAAAAACCAGGATAAAATCATAAAAGAGCTTAAAAATGCATTAATCCATGCTGTTGAAACGGTTGCGTCTGAGAGGGAAATCCATGAGCAGCCAGTTGAAAACCGGAAAGAACTGCAGGAGAAACCCGATGAACGCAGATTCGAGGAACAGCCGGTTGAAAAAGCCGAACAAAGTATTGAAGAAATAAAAGAACCGGAAGCAGCGGTGGAAAATGAGACTCCTCCTGAACCTAAGGAAATCATTGCTGCCTTAATCGACAAACTGGACACAGGCAAGGGAATTTCTTATTCTCTGGTCGTTGAAGCCGCCCAGAATGCCGCCATTAATCCCGAATCGGTAGAATCCGGTATCAAAGAGCTTATGGCTGAAGGAAGATGCTATGAGCCCAGAATCGGGGTGCTGCGGAAAGTACAGGAATGATTAGCCCTTTATTGAACGAACCCGCCCTGGTTGTTGAAAACACCTTCAAGGCGCTTGTTATTGCTGATGTTCATCTAGGGATAGAGTGGGAGCTTTACCACAGCGGTTTTTCAATTCCCAGCCAGGTTGAGAAAAGAAAGGCGCGCATCCGTGATTATATCAGGAAAGTAAAGCCGGAAAGGATTGTGCTTCTTGGCGATATCAAGCATAATGTACCCGTAACGTCATGGCAGGAAAAACAGGAGGTTCCGGCGTTCCTTGAAATGCTGGCTGCTTTTGCGCCTGTGGAGATTGTGCCGGGGAATCATGACGGCGATATAGAGAACCTTGTCCCCGAAAATGTGACCGTGCACGGGACGAGGGGTTTTGTGCTCGATAGTGTGGGTTATTTCCACGGTCATACATGGCCTGATGCTGAACTGCTATCCGCATCGCATGTAGTTATGTCCCATAACCACCCCACAATAAGGTTCACGGATACGCTCGGGCATGCTGTTTCCGAGGAGGTATGGATAAGAACGCATTTTATTGAGAAGGCAATCAGGGAACATTACGGCGATATTAAATGGGGCAACCCTGATGTTATAATAATGCCTGCATTTAACGAATTATGCGGCGGCATACCTTTTAATGAATCATTACATGAAGAACTGCTTGGACCTGTGTTTGCAAACCATGCTATTGAGCTTGAAAAAGCCAGGGCTTTTTTGCTTGACGGGACAGACCTTGGTACTATCGGGAGCATCAGGAAGCTTGGGATAACAAGAGTGCGCAGAAACAGGAAAAAATGAATTTTTGTTCGTTATTTTAGGTAAAACCAGATGCTTTAAGCAGTGATTTCACTCTTGTGCTTAATTCATTTATATGAACAGGTTTGCTCAGAAAATCGTCTGCGCCGGCTTCCAATGCCTTTCTCTTATCCTCAATCTCTGCAGCTACCATAATGGGAATGTATCTGGTTTTTTCATTGCTTTTAAGCATCGTGCATACCCCGAAGCCTCTCACGATAAAACTCATATTATCCAAAATTATCAGGTCAGGAATTGTTTTTTCTACTTTGAGTGCTGTCTCTTCCACGTCGTGCGCGGTCTCTACTTCATAATCTTTCGATAATAGTTCCTCAATCAATTCAACGCCCAGCGAATACTCACCTACCACAAGTATTTTCGGTTTTTTCATGCTCCACCCTTTGTGCTTAAACCCCGTCTGTTTCATAATGTTATATTGGTGTTATAATATTAGAGTAGTGTTACAACATATTATATTTATCCATTTTCTCGTAGAAAACTTCCCCAAAAAATTAAATAGTTAGCTGATAATATAAAATTAAAATGAAAGCTAAGGGATTACTGAGTCTTCTGGCATTATCTGAAAAAAGGAGAGAAATCCTTTTTATGCTGCAAGAAGAACCAAAGACGCTAAAAGAGATAAGAGACTATTTCAGGATAACATCTCCCGAGATAATTCCACAAATAAGAAAGCTGGAAAAAGAAAACCTGATTATCCAGAAAGACAAGAAATATGTTTTGACAGAAGTTGGAGAAATAGTAACCAAATCATTTGGTCAGTTTTTCAAAACGTTAAAAATTTTTGAAAATAACATGGAATTCTGGAAAGAACACAATATCAGAGGAATCCCGGAAGAATTCCAGATGCGGCTTTATGAATTAGAAGATTTTAAGATTTTCGAAAGTACAACAACCGAGATTTTTAAGCCCCATGACGAGTACATTAAAAATTTATTAAAATCTAAACGGATAAGGGGTGTTTCCCCGGCGCTGCATCCCGAATACCCGGAGAGCGTTACCGTGCTGGCAGAAAAAGGAGTGGATATATCGATTGTGGTAACAAGAGATGTTTTTGAAAAGTTACAAACAAAGTATAGAAAAGAGGTGCAGAAATACCTGGGCTTTGAAAATGCCTCTCTCTGGATGTGTGATGAAGATATTAAAGTAGCATTCACCACCTCGGACAAATTTCTCTCAATGCGGCTTTTCTTAAACGACGGCAATTACGACTTCTATAAAAACATAATAAACTATGAAAAATCCGCTTTGAAATGGGGTGAGGATTTGTTCAGCTACTATGAAAAGCGTTCCCAAAAAATTGGATTGCAAGATTTCTGAATGCGAGCATGTGTATCCACTCCCCGTGAACTATTACACTTCTAAAAATTGTCTTTTTGCGGTTGGCGTATAGAGAAATGTAAATTAAACCTGCCACCCAGCTATAAGCCAAAATAATAGCATCGAATGCAACCATGCCAGAAAGAACAAAAGCCGCAACAGTAATGTGGAATGACGAATTTATAAGCTGGAGGATTATTCCGGTTCTTTTCTCTCCAAAATAAACCGGGATGGTAATCAATCCTGCTATCGAGTCGCCATCTATGTCTTTGCAATCAAATAACACTGTATTTATGAAACTCTTGAAGAAGAAAAAACTGAATATCAAAAAGCCCAGCAAGTAATTTTCAATGAAATTATATATAAATGCTACGATTGTAAAAGCCCATGTCAATGCCACCACGAAATTCTTCACACCCAAACCCTGTTTAAATTTAATAGAGATATCGCTAATTTTAATTCCTTTTGTATATAAAAAACCAATTACAAATGGAAGTAGCGCTGCAAATGGGGATATTTTTTTTACGATAAGAATCAAAAGCGCTGTAACTAAAAAAGCAAATACGATGATAAGGACGAAATTCTTGTCAGCATTTTTCTCTTCGGGTCGGTTCACCTCATCTTCTTTTGATTTCAAAGCACGGTCTAAAGTATAAACTGAATATACGACAAAAGAGAAGGCAAAACATAGAATTAAATCCGGAACATCTCCGGCAAGAATAAAAGCTATATACAGCCTGAACCCGCCAGAAATCGAATTTATAGTTGAGCTGCCCAGAACTCTTAGTGTGGCTGCATGCCCCATGTATAATGAACTAAACTACACATGTTAATATTAGTACTGCTGTATAATTTTAGTTCAATGATATAATATTAATTCAATCGTATAACTTGTTTATTGTTATAATACTATTTTTCATTCCTTCCCGAAGAAGCTCCTCATCATCGGGTGCATCTCCATCATCTGCTGGCTTGCAATGTCCTCGTACAGCCTGTACATGATGCTCACTGTGAGCAGCAAACCTGTCCCGCCTGCGCCCCCAAGCGTTCCGAGAAGACTGGCTATGAGCGTGAGCAAACCTATGAACGCGCCGCCGATTACAGTCACTTTGGGTATATATCTCTGCATCACGCGCTCCATCGTTCCGCTGCTTCTTCTGTAGCCCGGTATCTGCATCCCTGACTTCTGGATTTTCTCAGCCACGTTCTTTGCTCCCATTCCTGTTGTTTCAATCCAGAAAAGAGCGAATATTATGCCGCCGACTATGAGCATGAAAGCGTCAGTTAAAACATGAAGCACAATCTGCCATGCCGCCGGAGCTGTGACTCCAAGACTTGTAAACTGAGATGACACAAGAGAAGGTATCCAGTTATTAGGTCCCTGGATAGGAGAAAGATAATACATAAGACCATTCACGGGCGTAGCCTGCTTGAATTCTCCAAGTATCGTAATGCCCCTGCTTGAAAGTATAAGCCCGATCATCTGGATATTGGCTTGCAATGCTCTCACAAGTATCATGGGTAAAACGCTTGCGTAAATAAGTTTCACAGGAAACCTGCCGCGCGCACCCCTCACGGCTGCATGAGCCAGCGGAATCTCTATACGGCAGCTTTCCACATAAACCACCATAAGATAAATCAGGACAGTGCTGACCAGTGCAAGGATACCGCCTTTCACCAGCAAGAATAACACCCCATCACCGGTAAGGAGATAATCAAATCCTATATTCGATGACGGACTTGCAATATATATCCATTTGGGGATAAGCCCTATCGGGAATCCAGTTTCATCTGCCTTCCAGTTGAATATACCTGTTACAATCTGCTGCGATACGCCTGCAATAATGAACATTCCCACGCCTGACCCAATGCCCCATTTGGAAACAATTTCATCCATATATAGAATGAGTATGCCGCCGATGCATATCTGTATGAACAATAATAATGTTATTACACTCACATCCACGCCGAGCTGCGCTGCCAGTCCCGCATCCGGACGCATATAGCCGCCAAGGATTTGCGGCAGCGCTTCCAGAGCCACCATCACAAAGACAAGGAGTTTCTGCAAACCCTGGAAAATAGCCTGCTGGTGCGGATCGCTAAGATCCATCTTAATGACGTTTGCTCCCACGAGCAATTGCAGCACTATAGAAGCCGTAACTATCGGTCCTATTCCCAGAACCATGAGCGAGCCTGATGCACCTGCAAAGAATGCGCGGTAAAGCTCAAAAAGGTCAATCGAGCTTTTATCCAGCCCGAACAAAGGAATATTTGCCAGAGCGAAATACAGGACAAGAATGCCAAGTGTCCAGCCCAGTTTTTTCTTGAAATGAACGTGTCCTTCGGGTCTGGATACTGCAGGCAGGCGGTTCAATAGTGGTGCAAGACTTTCAAAAGCCATATTATTTTACTCTGGTTTTGGCGTATCTGTTTTTTCAATTGAGGCTGTTACTTTTCCTTTAGCCTCTTCGATTTTCTGCTTTGCAACAGACGAGAATTCACCAGCCGTAATAAAGATGGGTTTTGTCACTTTTCCGCTGCCCAGAACTTTTTCGATGCCGATATTTGCAAGATCTATATAGAATGCATTTCCTTTCTTTTCTGCAAAGCCGTCTGTTACCAGTTGTTCGATAGATTCATCGAGTTCACCTACGTTGACAATGACTTTATCATTGGTCGTTGATGGGGGTCGTTTGAACCCGTGCTTTCCAAAACTCAAGCCCCGTTGCATGGCGCGGACAAAATGATGCTTGCAGGTTCCTGCATTCCCGCGTCCTCCGCGGCTTCCTCCGCCTCTTCGGTTCTTATGCGTGCCGCCGCCGCAGGTTCTTGATCCCCTGAATTTCTTGGTTTTTTGTTTTGCCATAATAATTACCTCATCTTGTTCAACAGGGTGTTTATTTCAGTCCCATGGAATCCAAGGTCTCCGCCTTCCTGGAAAGTCCTTTTTGTTCCCTTAAGACCTTTCCGTGCAGGATGCATCCTGAAAACCGGCTTTAATTTTGGAATGTCGTTTATTGAAACCTTTCCTTCGCAAATTGCTTTTGCAAGCTCACTGAATGATTTGAATTTAGTGTTTTTGCTAAGGTATTCCTCTGTCAGGGCGTCCCCGCCTTCGAGCCTTCCCCTATTTTCCAGCATCTGTGCAAGGGTTTCAGGAGCTATTACGCCCCACGCAATGTAATCCTTTGCTTTATGAATCATTCCCTGATAACTTGGCGTCTCGGGGAGGATAACACAGTGGTTTATCCTGTCAAGACGTATCATGCTCAACGTATCCCTGATGTCCTGTCGCGTCTTTACGCCTCCGCGAAGTCTAACTGCTGCGTACATTTTTCACACCTTCATTGTAGTGGTTCTCATAAGAGCATCAAAAGTTGCCTTTGCAAAATTTATAGTCGTTCTTGTTTCGCCGCTTACTTTTGTCCAGACATCTTTTATACCTGCAATTTCAAGCACCTTTTTAGCAGTTCCTCCGGATGCCAATCCAAGCCCGCGAGGCGCAGGTTTGAGTCTTACTTCTACACTTCCTGCTTTGCCCTTCACTTCAAAAGGCACTGTATGTCCAAGCCCGCAGCCGCATTCCCATGAGCCGCAGCCTCTTTTAATACTAATTATATTCATCTTGGCAGTATCTATCGCTTTTCTGATAGCCACGCCTACCTGGACATCCTTGCCCTCGCCGATTCCAATAAAACCATCACCGTTGCCTACTATTACTGTGGCTCTGAATTTTACCCGCCTGCCCGAGTCAGTCATTCTTTGCACCATGTTGATGTCCAGAACTTCATCTCGTATTTCAGGCAGCAATGCGTCCACTATCTGGTATTCCCTTATGGGCAGTCCTGACGCAAGGGCTTCGCCCATCGTTGTCACCTGTCCCTCTTTGACCAATTTACCCAGTCTTGTTTGAGGGACCCATTCCACTTTCTCTGCTTCGAATCCTTTATCTCTCATGTTATCCCTCTGCCTGAATCTTTTGCTTTACAGCCACAAATTGTTCTGCAATATTGGTTTTTCTATATTTGTCTATATGCTTACCCATAATCCTGTCTTCAGATGGGAATATTTCCGCATCATGGGGTATTTCCATGCCAGCATCCACAGCTCCTTTTAAAGCTGCAAATAACCGTCCGCCCTTGGTTGTATGATACAACCCGGCGTCAAGTATTGCCTCTTTCTGCCCTGATTTCTTTGCGCGGTATCCCAGTAACAATCCTGCCAGGTATGCAGACGCGATATTTCCTGTTCCTCCCGTATACCCATATTTCTTTAAATCGCTTGTGTTTGCGGAAACAAGTGTAACATCTCCCGCTGCCTGGGGAATTACTATCTGTAACAGTGTATTTTTTAAACTTTTTCTAACTACAAGGCGGGGTTTTTTCGATATTAACAATTGCTTTCTTGCCCGGTAATCAGTCTTACCGCTTCTTACCCTTCTGAACTTTACCTTGTATATTGCTCCAGTCGCCATATTCACGCCTCCTTGCCTTTAAGCTGCTCTATCTGAGCGTTCAGGTGCGCCCTGCTCCGATATTCTCCGCCTTTTGCTTTGCGGTATAATTTCCTGTATGTAGAGACTTCAATTGTTTTGTTTTCTCTCAGTTCCAGAAGCAGGCTGCGCAGAGCCCGGATTTTCTTCATCCATTGTTCTTTCTTGGGAGTTCGCGCGCCTTTTGCCCCGTTTCTTGAGCCATGCCCTTTCCTGTGTCCATAGGCGCGAGCCTCATCCACTTTGCGCGCTCTTCCACGGCTTATTCCTTTTATTTCCTTTTTACCAACCTTTCCTTCTTCAATCAATTTACGGATATCTTCCCGTGTTAATGCAGACGATATGTCCTTGGATGCCTCAGGGTCAAGCCATACCCTGTGAACTCCGATATCCATTACCTCAGCGGCAAGTCGTCTCTGATTAGCTAAATCCGTCATTTCACTCATCCCTCCTTGTGGGGTTTAAAATCTTCAATCCCATTTCAGAAGCCCTTTTTTCCATGAGAGCGCGTTTTCTTGCTCCCACAGTATGAGCGACTCTGGCAGCCTGTCCGCTCTTGAGGGATTCAATCTCCTTTAAATTATTCACCACGACATCCTCAAAGCCCGAAGGATGAAGTCCCCTGACGAGTGCGGGGCTACCGTAGCCAGCCTCTACAAGAGGAGTTTTTCCTTTAACAGCATACCGCGTCTTGTTATGAATGCCATCTGGTCTTCTCCAGTAATCAGCGAGTTTCTTTTTCTTATGTGAATCGGTCTGCTTGAACTCTGGTTTTTTGCTTTTCTGTTTTTTCCTGACGTTAAGAAGCCTCTTGGTTTCAGCATCAAGAGCGATAGTTACCTGCGGCGCCTCTATCTGTTCCACTGGCTTTTCTTCTTCAATAACCACTTCGCCGGCAGAGCTTTTAATCTTGTTTGCAAGTTTCTCTCCTATTCCTTTGATACCTGCAATTTCATCCAAGCTTGCTTTTTTTATTGAATTTATATCTTTAAATCCTGCATCATATAGTAATTTCGCTTTAGCTTTACCAACCCCGTCAAGGGTCGTGAGCTGTTTGATTGCTTCATCTTCCATATTTCTCACCGCCTCTCAACAAGGTAAACCCCATCCTGGAACACCCTGGGATCGAATCTTTTGATCTTTGTAGCTGTCCGTATGTTGGCAGCAGTCTGTCCTACATCTTCCTTGTTAATACCGGAAACAACAAGCTGGTCCCCTTTTATTGTGACCTTGGTATTGCCGAGGATATTGGCTTTTCTTGCTTTCTTTTCGCCGAGGAAATTACTTATTACTACCTGTTTTCCTTCTGCTTTTAATTGTATCGGGAAATGCGAATAAACAACTTTCATTTCATATTCGTATCCCTTACTTACTCCGGCAATCATATTTTTTAAATGGGATTCAAACGTACCCAGCATTGCAAGTTGTTCTCTTCTTTTCTCCTCTGTTCCCACAACAACTTCCGAATCAACTTTCTTGATTGTAATTCCCGGGTACCAGAGTTCTCTTTTAAGCTGTCCTTGCGGACCTGAGACTGAAACATCCATATTATCTATAGTGACGTTCACGCCCTCCGGAATTCCTATTGTTCTCTTAGTTTCCATAGCATTCACCTAATAAACATAAGCGAGTAACTGCCCGCCAAGACCATTCTCTCTGGCTTCATTGTGGGTCATGACGCCGTCCGGTGTTGTCAGGATAATGGAACCAAAGCCCCTTGCTGGAAGGAAGCGTTTTTCCCATTTCTCAAATTCAGTATTCTTGACAGCATGGCGAGGTCTGATTACTCCGCACTTATTGATTTTTCCTTTAAGCTGGACTTTAAACATGCCGGATTTACCATCGTCGATAAATTCGAATTCGCCGATGTATCCTTTATCCTTCATGACCTTAAGCACACTTCCTATAAGTTTTGAAGCTGGTATAATGGTACATTCGGATTTGCCTACACTTTCTGCATTTTTCATTATTGACAATGCATCTGCTAATGAATCTAATAACATTATAATCACCTACGTATATTTCTCAAAGCCCATATCATAGGCAATTTCCCTGAAGCACTGCCTGCAGAGGTATATGTCGTATTTTCGAACAAGCCCCTGTTTTCTGCCACATCGTTTGCAGACATTAGCACCTGCTCCAAATTTTTTCTTACTTCGTTCCATTTAAATTACCTCCGCGCCATACTTTTCTTTTAAAAAAGATATTGCATCGTCTTTTTTCAACCTATGATTCTGCGGTAGTTTATGTCGTTCGATTTTTCGTGTGCGTATCCTGTATCCAGGACGTTTCAGCGCAACGTTGACATCCATTCCATAAATTCCTATAGAAGGATCGTATTTCATACCCGGGAAATCGGTATGTTCCTCAATCCCGAATGAAAAGTTCCCATTTTCATCAAACTGGGATGCATTCAGCCTGTTATCGATGATTTTCAAAGCGGTTTTAAGGAACTCACTGGCGTTCTTGCCCCTTAATGTCACTTTACATCCAATAGGTTCTTTTTTCTTTATTGAGAATGTCGGCAATGTTTTCTTTGCAATAGCCCTGACAGGTTTTTGCTTGACAATCGTTTCCAGCAATTTTTCCGCGGTTGTCAATCGCTCACCGCTTTCTCCGGTTCCTATATGAACCGTGACTTTACCAATAGAAGGTGTTCTCATTGGATTCATTTTAGATCACCTTGATTTCAGGTGTGGATTCACCTATTACAAACACATAATCTTCAATGGTTTCAAATTCCCGTTCATTGGATATTGCTACCATATTAGTGCCTGAACCCCTGACTTTCCTGATTTGTTTTATCTTCCCGATTTCACCAGAGTGTTCTCCCCCGACAATCATTGCAAGATTCCCGGGTTTATAGGCTATGTGTTTTACAATCTTGCGGTCTTTTATGCCCAGGATGACTGTATCGAATGTTTTGTAATCATTGGATGCCAGGATATTGCTGCCGTCATGCAGGTTAAGTTGTACAGCGCCTTTTGTAACAACCGTTTTATTGTTTACCCTGCACAGCTTCATAGCGCTTGCTTCTTCTTTATACAGCTTAAACCTGTTCTGGTTATCCAGAAGAACACGATAATATTCATTAGTTGCAGGAATTGATACTATATCGAAGAGTCCGACCATATGTTTATAATCCGATCTCGCTACGCCATCAATGAAAATATTTCCTTCATTGATTATTTTTTTAGCTTCCTTTGCGTTATTCGCAATTTTAAGCATGTCCCTGACTATTACAAGCAGCGGAATTCCTTTGTCTTTTGAGTGTGGTCCTGCGTTGGCTCCAACTACCCAGTGGTGGGTTTTTCTTGTAATATTCCATGATTTTGGAGCAGCCACTCTTTTCTGATGTCTTGCCATTTAATCACCTAAGCGCTTTTCATCTTTGGTTTCTAATTTTGTAATCATAACACTTGAAGGGTGGACAGGTCTTGGCACTTCAGTACCGTCTGATTTTGCCACACTCACGCCATCAACTGTGATTGTCATTTTTTTAAGATTTACCCCGGCAACCTTTCCTTCTTTGCCCTTATGGTCTCCGCGTAGAACTTTTACTGTATCTCCAGAACGGACAGATATACTTTTTATTCCGTGTTTTTCCCTGAGTTCTGGGCTGAGCATGGCGCCCATCAGTTTATGCCTGATGTGGAGCGGAGCCTGGTACCTGGATTTTCTTTGTTTTCTTGGTTGTGATGATACCATGATTCTCACCTACACTATAATCGAAGCTGCGGATGATATTTTTGAATACCGCTCTGCGGCTTCCCGAGCTACCGGTCCTTTTATTTCAGTGCCTTTTGGCACGCCTTCGTCATCCACTATCACGCAAGCGTTATCCTCAAACGAAACCCTCAATCCGTCAGGTCGCCTGAATTCCTTTTTCTGACGAATTATAACTGCTTTGAAGACTTGTTTTCTCATTTCCGGTTTTCCTTTCTTAACACTTACAATAAGAGTATCGCCTATCCCGGCGCGAGGATATCTGTTCCTGACGCCGCGATATTTTAATACTGAGATTACTTCGACCACACGCGCCCCTGTATTATCGGCTACTTCCATACGACTTGCCGTATTTATTGCGCGCGGGATTTTTGCTTTCATTCCCCTCATTTTTTCACCTCAATGATTACATACGATTTTGTCTTACTCAATGGGCGGCATTCGGCAATCGTTACGTTATCGCCATGTTTTGCATTAACGCAAGGGGGGTTATGTGCATGTACCTTGGTTTTCCTTTTCTCGTACCGCTCGTATTTTGCAATCTTTTTCACAAATGTTCTCTGCACCACTACTGTCTTATCCATTTTGTCGCTTACAACGACCCCGCTTAATACCTGTCCCCTTACGGGAAGTATTCCATGGAATGGACAATTGGGATCAGTACACTCTTTTGCTGGAGGTTGAACATCCAACCCAATATCACGTGTCATTATTATACCTCATTTATTTCCTGAATTTTTTCTTGAATTTTGTCTGGATTCTGTTTTCGGGTTGCGAGAGCAATAATTTTCCATCAACTTTAGTTGTTAACGGTAAGTAACGTTTACCGCTATACTATGGAATTGTAAACATAAAAGATGAACAGGATTTCGGGACATTTTTCTCCTGAACACCAGTATCTATTTTCAACATATTTCTTGTTTCATTGACTATCCGCCCCTCTATTCCAATGAGGGAACTGTTTGTACTTGCCACTACCCTGGTATCAAGACCGATGAGTTCATGGTGTATAACATTATGCGGCGTCAGCTTCATTTAGGCTCCTTCTTTGACGGATTTATCACACTGGATTGTTTTTATCCTGGCGACTGTTTTCCTGATTTCATTAATCCTGCCGGGATTTTCCGGGGCGCCTCCAGCTGAAGCAATAGCGCGTTCCCGGATTAATTCCATTTTGAGCTTCTCAAGTTCTTCTTGCCGCTCATTTGGATTCATGTTCCTTATGTCATCAACACGCAGTATTGCCATCAGTTTTCCTCCTTTTTGTGGACGCGCGAGGCAGGATGCCAGTAATCATACTCCGAATGTTTGTGTTCCATGACATCACCATGCATCCTTTCTTCAACATTGGAGGCATGAGTTTCATCTGCTGCTGTTTCTGTCTTCTCAGGTACGGTTTGCACCGGTATAGCTTCTGGTTTCGCTGCTGCGGGGGCTGGTGCTGGCGCAGCTTTCACAATTTCTTCAATACCAGCAGGTTTCGTTTTTACGGTTTCCTGCAAAGCTGCAACCTGCACGGTTTTGAACCTTCCGGGCAATTTAACATCAGGTCGGATTAACCTGACACGGCATCCGATAACTCCAAGTTTCTTAATCGCGATTGCAAATCCATCATCCACCAGTTCCATTGCCGGATTGCCTGCGTGAAGCATATTTCCGCCAACAAATTTTTCGGTCTTTTTTCTGGGGCCTGTGAGTTTGCCTGCAATATCGATTTCACATCCGAGAGCGCCTGATTCCAGTATTCTCCGGAGCATGTTATGACCTGCTTTCCTGAAATAAAGTCCGCGTTCGATTGCGCCTGCAAGCCTGGATGCCATCGTCTGAGCATTGTGTTCAGGGACTTTTACTTCCTGGACATCTATCTGCGGGTTATCCACACGGAAAACCGTTTCAAGGTCATGGGTAAGCTTATGTATGGTCCTGCCGCCTTTCCCTATAATCATTCCCGGTTTTTCGGCGAATATCGTGACCTGCGTGCCCATAGGGGTTCTGTTGATGTTCATTCCGCCATAACCTGCTCTCTCCAGTTGCTTGGAGAAGTATTCCGCCATCTGAGC
>JBAQYK010000507.1:0-2877 GCA_049299995.1 Candidatus Methanoperedens sp. | reverse complement strand
GATTATTACCTTGACCTTGAGCAAAATAATACAGAACTTTTCAACGAGCTAAAATCAAAGGGGCGGGTTCCTACAAAAGATTTAGAAAGGTTCCGAAACAAAAATAAGTCGAGAGATGTACAGTTTAGGACACAGCCCACGGACACCGAGCTTTTCACAAGACAAGAGATGCATTCTCCAAATGAATACGGTGGAACCCCTGATATTTTGATCACGAACTATTCCATGCTTGAATATATGCTACTCAGGCCTATAGAGCAGTTCTTCTTTAAGCAAACACGGGAATGGCTCTCGAAAGACGAGAACAATCAATTAACCTTAGTTTTAGATGAAGCACATCTGTATCGTGGAGCACAGGGGGCCGAAATTGCTTTACTTATTCGTCGTTTATTGCAGCATCTGGGAGTTTCAAGCAACAGAGTCAGGTTCATCTTGACGAGCGCTTCTTTGGGTAGCGATGAAAAAGCAAAGGAAATCGCTCCCGAATTCGCAAGTGGTCTGACATCTTCGCCTCTGGAAAAATTCGAAGTTATAACAAGTAAAAAAACCTCCTTTGGAGAAGGACGGATTGGAGCAAGAAAAGAGGCGGAAATCTTTGCAAATTTCGGATACGATCTAGATTTGAGATCAGTTCAAAAGCTTGCTTTCAGCCTTAATTGGAAACGCCCCGATGAATCTTATGATATTGATGCATTGTGGAGATTTTTAGGTTCTTATCTCAAGGAATTCCCTGTATTCCGAATGCTTTATACCGAATTAAGCAACCACCCATACTCATTACAGAATTTAGCAGATATATTATTTCCGGATATGGAGAGCGAACTTGCTCTTGAGGCTACGGTTAATCTACTCTTTCTTGGAACTAATGCCAAAAACGAAGATGGACAGAGTCTTCTACCAGCGAAACTCCACATGTTTCTAAGAGGCATCCCGAAACTCTATGCATGCGTTAACCCGGAATGTCCTGAGCGACGAATAAAAGATCCTAATTATAAACTTCTCGGAAAAATCTATACAAAACCCCAGTTTATATGTGACTGTGGAGCTAGGGTATTCGAACTTCTAAGTCATAGAACGTGTGGGGCTGCCTACATAAGGGCATTCCGATTAAGAGATTTCCACGAGTACCCTATGTTCCTATGGACAGAAAAGGGTGAAGTCGAAAACTTGGAAGAAGTTCATATTCTCTTGGAGGAACCGAGATCCGATCCGGATCCAGAAAATGACGGTATACCGTTATCAGAAGATACCCCTTCTCGCTATCTGGATATTTACACGGGGCACCTGTGCCAAGAATATAGAAAAAATGAGCCGGACAGATTTATTAAAGTCTGGGCACCTGGTGAAAAACAAAAACCTTCAGATTCTAAATTCCCATGGAGTTGGATACGTTGTCCCGCTTGCGGTATTCGAGAACAAAAGCGGCAAGATGGTCAAACAAAAATCATGGATCTTGAGACAAAAGGAGAAGAAATATTTGCGAATCTAGTGAGAGAAATGTTCAAATATCAATCCCCTATGAAAGGAAGAGAACATTTGCCTAATAAAGGGAAAAAGGTTCTGTGTTTTTCTGATGGTAGACAAAAAGCGGCTAGATTGGCAAGGGATTTACAGCAAACTGTGCAGAAGGACTCTTTCCGAGAAGTGGTAGTAGACGTTGTTAACTCACTACCGAAGGGGACGAGTCTTAATCATTTATTTCCAGCTCTCTCTGTTTATACTCACAATAATAATATAGCTTTTTTCGACGATTCTGACGAATTTATCGTCAGTGAGGGTACTGATTATTCAGGGTCTAGGACGCACTTTGAAAGGGTACAACATACTTTGGAAACAAAAGCGAAAGACCATGGTCTTGAATCTATAGAAGATATTGTATTAGATCCTTTTCTGTCTGAAGATTTGAACCGAGATCGACCGAGACAATACGATTCTGAGTTATTAAGACTTTTGGGGGACGAGAATTATTCAATTTGGGCTACGCTGGTTGGTTATCTTATGCCTACGGATGAAGTAATGAACCAAATTCGTGATGCTAATCCTGGTGTTGATCCGGACTTATTGAAAGAAATTGTCCTTGAGGTTCTTCGGTTTGCTTGTATTCAAAGGGCATACGATTCCGAGATTAATAATTATGTAAGGAGGAAATCAAGAGGAGGATATCCGAGGAAGAAAGGTGAAGGACTTCCGATAGATGAGTTAATCCCAGAATACTTAATCGATAAAGTCGAATCTCTTATTACTATTGAACAACAGAATAACTTGCGGCGTTCTCTTTATCGACCTTCAAAAGGAGAGCGACTTTTTGTTTTATTGAAAGATGATCGCTATGTGGTAAATGATTCGGCTGTTACTTTGCAGATTGCTTTGGAACAACAATTGTATAGGTGCAGAGGATGCCACCAGTTTTCCTTTACTTTTCTGGCTGGGACATGCCCGAGAAAGAAATGTGAGGGCGAGCTAGAACTGATACGTGAGGATGATGTTCACATGGCTGCCCGTAAATCTTTCTGGCGTGACCCATGCAAAGAGGTGTTAGAAGGGAAGCATGAACCATTCACTTTGCGATCCGAAGAACATTCAGCTCAGTTAAGCAGAAAAGATTATTCTGAAGTATTCTCAAAAACGGAAAAATACGAACTCCTCTTCCAAGACGTTCAAATTAGCCAAGATAAAGAGCAACCAATAGACGTTCTTAGTTGTACAACCACAATGGAGGTTGGCATTGACATAGGGAGCTTAACAGCAGTTGCTTTGAGAACGGTACCACCCAGACCTGAGAACTATGATCAACGATCTGGTAGGGCTGGAAGAAGAGGGACAGGTTTATCCATAATATTAACATTCGCTGACAACTCACCTCACGAGGTATATAAT
>JBAQYK010000506.1:0-5837 GCA_049299995.1 Candidatus Methanoperedens sp. | reverse complement strand
ATATTATATCGCCAACTTTCATTCCCTTGAGCCGCTCCGGTTCAATGACCTTTCCGATGATATTGGTACATTCAAACTTTTCACCTGTAGGACCATATTTTTCGTCATCGGTAAGCCTGACACCAACCATACCATAGCGTTTTGCAGCCTGGTTTGTCACGCCAATTTCGCCTGTGTTGACTTTTGTCTTCGGGACATTTTCAGGATTTATCTCTTTGTATGCTTCCGCTTCTTTTTCAGACTTGAACAGGTATGTATTTTCATATGTGTATACAACAGGAAGCGGACCAAGTGGTCTGTCTTTCAGGCGCAGGGAATGCCTGAAGAAGTCAAGTGTTATTGGAGCGAGGTCATCATAAAAACGGACATTGATTATTTTATCTGATTTTACACCAAGACCAGTGACCACACCCGCACCTATGATTTCAATAGTAGTATCAGGGTCCTGTTCAACTATTATAGCGTCATCGCCTGTGTACCCGCTCTTTTCCAGTTTCAACCCGCGGTCGTTTAACATTTTTTCTGCATCCTTAAAACCCATTCCCAGTATCATGACCCGTCCGGGATTGGAAAGAACAGAAAGCTTGCTGCCTGCACTCGCTGTCTTAATAAGTTCGATTCCATGTGAAACATGACCTACCACGCTGTGTACCGGGCTTGAGGTCCTGTCTTCTTTATAGATGTACACACGCCCGTTACCCAGACCGTCTGTGCGTACTGCAACCGCGCCTTCTGAACGCGCATCCCAGTGTTCATACTGGCATCCTTCCCCTTTCAGCGCATCATCAGAAATGAATGAATGCGAAAACGTGTCCACAATGAACGCTTTTTTCCTTATCAGCGCCAGGAAATGCTCTGCCCCTTCAGGGGATTCGTTGACAAGATCCACTTTAAAATAAGTATATATTTTCATCCCGTCTTCAAGTTTGACGTCCAGGTCTGAAGTAGAGATTTTATTAAGAAGGGTTTCCCATTGAATAACTGGTTCAATTTTTAATATGGCGTCTCCCTGTTTGAGATTTGTAATAATATTCTTCCCGCTTATAATCTTTGCAAAAACAGAATCTTTCGGGCTGCCATAATCTGAAATATGTTTGTTTTTTGCAAACATGAGGTAGGTATTCTTTGCATCATAACCGCCCGTGCCGAAAAAAACGTCAAAACGGTTGTATTTTTGTTCTATTCTTTGAGGGATAATATCAGTTTCAACAGGACCGAACGCTATGGAATTAGCAGTTTCCCAGTGCGCATTTTTGCCAGGAAAAATATGATTGGATTTATTCCACAACGCAGGATCGCCAAACAGTTCAATCCTGAACTCGCCTTTATTGGTGATAATTTTATACTCTGAAGTAGCCTGCTCTTTTTGCGCCCCGGTCTTTATAATTCCCACTGTTGTACCGGGAATATAGAATGCATTTGCAAGTTTAATGGCGTCTTTGAGGCTTGCGCCATCTTTTAATTCTAATTTTTCACCGTTAATCTCTATTGAGAGCACTTATCCTCCATAATTTCCCAGTAAGGGGGCGATTCGAGATTCTGTGCACTTATCTGCAAATAATTTATATCAAATTTATTTCAATTCTTTGGCTATTCCTTCAAGAGCTTCCTCCCGCTCTTTACTGGAAAGTTTTGATAAAACAGCATCAGTGTCCCCGATGTCCACTATTTTACCAAGACGCATCAATGCCGCCCTGTCGCAGACCTCGGCAACAAAATCCATATCATGCGATACTATAACAAATGTCTCTCCCAGTTCTTTCCTGGCATGGAGTATTGATTTTGAGACTTCTATTTTCGTAACAGGGTCCATTGTTCCGGTAGGTTCATCGAATACAAGAATCCTTGGCTCTTTGATAAGCACCTGCGCCATTGCCACCCTGTGCCTTTCTCCCTCGCTCAGTTCATCAGGCATTTTGGTAAGAATCTCTTTTGCTTTTTTATCTGTGAAACCCGCGGTAATTAAAGTCTTTATTGCCTTTCTTTCACCAAGTTCAAATGGTAAGTCAAGCCCTATTGATTCGGTCAGATTATCAATAACATTCCTGTGCGGATAAAGACTGTATTCCTGGTGCAACACCCCGATATATTTCGTAGCCCGTCCCTTCTTATCCGGACCAAGCTGCGTCAGGTCTATCCATTCGTCCCCTATCCTTACATCAATTGAACCTGAGGTCGGCTTAAGCAGACCTGAAACAATCTTTGATGTTGTTGTTTTTCCAGCGCCGCTTACTCCTATTACCCCGAATATTTCACCCTCATTTATATCAAAACTGATGTCATTGACAGCCCTGACTATGCCCCTGTCAAGAGAGAAATAGGTCATCTGGAGATTGCGCACACGAATAATGGATTCACCGATTTTCACGTCTTCCTGCTCGCCAATCGTCCCCACTTCTTTCATAAATGCCGAAGCTACTTCAGAAGGATCGCCCTTCATTATAATTTTTCCTTCATCAAGCCATATCGCCTGGTGTGAAAGCTCCTCGATAACTTTGGGCCAGTGAGACGTGATAATGAGGGACATCTTGAAATTCTTTGTTGCATTCAGGATGCTTTCATGAACGAGTTCCGCTGTTTTGGGGTCAAGAGTCCCTGTCGGCTCGTCTGCCAGCAGCAGGATGGGATTTTTAACAAGCTGCCTTGCAAGAACAACGCGCTGTTTTTCACCGCCTGAGAGTTCTCTTGCGATATGCATCATCCTGTTTGAGAGATTTACCTGGTCTAACAAATCCGCAGCCCTATGAATCGCATTGGGGCCCATTTCATCGATCTCCTGGAGTGCATTCATGACATTCACGATAACCCTCTCATCGCCGTATAATGCAAATGTCCTCTGCAGCATGATTGCAATTCTTCTGGTTATGTCTCTTCTTAACGGGTCATGGATTGGCAATTTTACGAAATCTACTTCGATATTCTCCAAATTGGTTTTACATTTGGGGCACGCTGTTCCTGCCTTACTTGGAAGGTCTATGAATCCGCATTTGCCGCACCTGGAAAGATGGTAGATTACGCTTCCTGAGATGTCTTCAAAAGTCTCCACCCCTCGTAATACATGCATGAGAATTGATTTACCTGCGCTGCTTTTTCCTAATATGCCAAGAATTTCTCCTTCTTTGATTTCAAGGTTGATATCCTTAAGAACGTCTGTTCCATCAAAGCCGACACGAAGATTTTTAATTTCGATAAATAGGGTCATGTTATTGTTCTCCAGGTGTTAATTATGTGATTTATTATCCGCTTTAACATAAGTTTTTGCATTTTTACTTGCATAACCATTTTACCTTTTCTGATATCCGGACACCAAGCTTAACTAAAGCTTGCGGCGATTTAGAATAGTTAAGGCAGTACATAAATATAACGATAATACATTACATTATTAATGAAATTAAAGTGTTCACCCCAATTCTTTATATTCTTTCTGCCTATTACAGGCGTGAGGAATAATCTTGAACATTATTGGCGGTCCGGCTTCACAACTGCTTGCAGGAAGAGTAGCAGAAGCAATGGGCTCCAATCTCCTTGTCAGTGAATTTAAGAGATTTCCTGACGGGGAGTCATATGTACGCATTCTTGATGATTTTGCAGGGGATAACGTTACAATAATCCAGAGCATAGTGAAAGATTCTGATTTTGTTGTCCTGCTCCAGTTGATTGACGCATGCAGCGGGGCTGGCAAAATCAATGTGGTCATCCCTTATATGGGCTATGCGCGCCAGGATAAGCAATTCAAGAAAGGCGAACCCGTAAGCTCCCGCGCGATTGCAGGAGCAATAAAGGCTGATAATGTTTTTACGGTCAATATCCATAACGAAAGCATTCTTGATTATTTCGAGGCTAAAGCCGTGAATCTTGATGCGACCCCGATGATTGGAAAGTATATAAAAAACATGAAATTCAAAAATCCTGTTGTTATCGCGCCTGACGACGGAGCTATCGGGCTTGCGAGGAATGCAGCCAGTGACCTGGGCATTGATTATGATTTCCTTGAGAAAACCCGCCTGAGCGGGGAGACTGTGACTATCCAGCCCAAGAATATCGCAGTCGGTGGGAGGGATGTTATTATTATAGATGATATTATCTCAACGGGCGGGACGATGGCTGAAACTATAGCGCTTCTTAAGAGCCAGGGGGCGCATGGGGTGTTTGCCGCCTGCGTGCATCCGGTTCTTTCCAATAATGCAGTCCTCAGGCTATTCAAAGCTGGCGTCAGGGGAATTATAGCTACGGATACGATAGATAAGGGCGTGAGTGTTGTGAGCGTGGCTTCGGTGATTGCGGAAGCGATAGGGGATAGCTGAGAACATTTACTTGTCAAAAAAAAGATTTTCAGCCTATAATTCTTAAGAACATAACAGGAAATAATCCTATATGTTCCCATGAAACGCTATGTAAAGGCATCGTACATCGAATTGGGTTTGTGACTGAAGGCGATACTCATTCTCATGCATCTATAAGCCAAATCTGAACCCGTGTTACCTTTGACTCCTGAAACATCGGCACGCATTTCACTTAAGAGAATCAAGTTCGCCATACCAATCTTTTAATTCATTATGCCTTTTCTCAAAATCGGGTACTATTTTCTCAAACAATCGTTCGAGTTCATTGGTTTTTTCGTATAAATCATCTTCGTTTTTGAACACAGTTCTAAATATCTCGCATAGGGATTTATCTTTTATGATTGTCTCCACGAATTCCTTAGAATTTTTTATTTTACCATCTTCTGATATTTTTCCTCCCCGATAAAATTCTTCGAGCAGGTTATATATTCGTCTCTTTTTCTTATCTGGGCGTAATTCCAATTCAAAATCTGGGGGCAACCCACCATATTCATTTTCGATATGTTCTTTTATTCTTTTCTTGTCTTTCGATATCCGAGTTTTTAGTTCCTCAGATTCAGACCATATTTTCCGAATATCAGGACGGTCTATTCTTAAATTCCTTGTTGTAAGTGATACCTCCCCCTCGCTTATAGGTTTGATACCGACGTCATCATTTAAGTCTTTTATCAGTTCTTCACCCAAACCATATACTTTCTTTGTGTTTACAAGGAATTCTTCTATTTCATCCCATTTGCAGTTGGTAATTCTACTAATTTCAAAATAAGCCAAATTCTGAATAGGAAAACCATGTATCATTTCTAATTTTAAACCGTTATATTCTTCTTCGATGTGTTTGAATTCAGAGTAATATGTAACTAATTTATCTCTCTCATTATTATCTAATAACCCCAATTTACCCAACGATGCTGAATAAATTCTACTCTCGAAAGCCAACCCATTCGGAAACTTGTCTTCTTCCGATGTTTCGATATTATTCAATGCTTTAGCTAATGGTTGTAATTTATTTTGATTTGTTTTAATTTCTGATAACAAACTTGCAGAGACACTCTTTTTTTCATATATTCTTTTTACTTTACCGTAAAGGTGACTGAAAACTTTAAGCACGATTCCAACCACCACCAAAGTAATGAGGTCTTTCAATTCTATCAAGTTTAATCTGTAAAAGATTAACAAAATAAGAAAAATAATCTCCCCAACAAAAATTGTTTTCAGAATATGCATCGCTTTTGGAATATTCATAACATAGTGCTAATCTGCAAATGTAGAACTTTAAACTTTCGATAAAGTTTTGTGCCTCCTTTATCGATATATTCCAGAACAAGGTAGAAATCATAAAACCCTCATGCATCTCCGTGGATGCCCTATTTTTCAAATCGGGAGTCCGTGACTATGAAATGAAAGAGCATAGAAAATGAAATCTCCTGAAAACTGATGAGGCAAGATAACAAGCATAAAGAATTTATGCACAAACTCTAATAAAGACTAATATGC
>JBAQYK010000505.1:0-2216 GCA_049299995.1 Candidatus Methanoperedens sp. | reverse complement strand
AAAATAAACGGAACTACCCAGAGCGACACAAGCATGACAGGGGTGGTTTATAATTTCATGCCATTAGCCGAAACTGCAACAGATAAAGATGGGAATTATGCCTTCAACGACCAGAGAGACGGCAAGTATCGTATCAACGTAACATACAGCGGCATAACATATGGGGAAAATATTGATATTAAGGGAAAAGCTGTCCTTGATTTCAATCTCTCAGGAAAGATTGAGGGATATGTACTTAAAACAAATAAGACGCTTGAGGGCATATCTGTCCGCCTGATGGATACGAGCGGCATTGAGGTAATGAATACTCTTACCAATAAAAGCGGGAAATACTCATTCAATAAGGTTAATGCGGGCAGCAGCTATTTTGTAGAAGCTGCATACGCAGACGTACCGTATACAAAACAGGCAAACGCCTCAGAGAGCGCTGATTTTATAGTTTACGACTCCACAAAAGATGGGGACGGTTTAAGCGTGAATATAGACCATATAGTTTTATCCAAGGCGCCAGGCGGAATAAAAGTTGATGAGTTCGTAGAATTCATGAATACCGGGGATAAGGTTTTCTTCAGTAAAGATCGTGCATGGCTTGGCATTTGGACACCAGACAAAGACGTGACGAGATTCCAGACCGATGTGATGGAATGCTGCCTGCAAAGGGAGAAAGAGGCAGCCTTGATAGACCCGATGAGACCCATCATGCCCGGCGAAACGTACAGCGCACAGATATCGTATGTCATGAACCCTGAATCGTCCGCGACATTCAACAAAGGGACGATTTACAACACTTCATACATCACGCTGCTTTCTGAAAAGAACAATGGTTTCGGGATTGAAAGCCAATTTGCTAAAAAGGAAGTAGTTCCAAGCGAAGGGAAAGAATTCGAAGTATTGAGTTTCATAAACGTACCGAAGGACCAGAGACTGGATATCCGGATACCAGGTTATGTTCCATCAAAGACAGGTAGCGGAGGAGATTTCAATTATCTCATCCCTATAGTAGCGGTAGTATTGATTGGGGCTGTCTCGTATCCATTCTTTAAAAACAAAATTGGCAAAAAGCCAGGAAGACGCTTTGTTAAAACAGCGCCTGCAGCGAATGTATCAATCGATGAGCCGCAGGAAGCAGCAGAAGGTATCCCGCAGACAGATGTAGCCCCAGGGGATGTTTCAGGGAAAGACATAACTGAAATGTCATTCGATGAATTGCTGGCTGAAAAGAAGGTTGCATTTGAATCGATTCTTGCTCTTGAAAATAAATTCAATACGGGAGAAATTACGGAAAAGGAGTATAAAGAACTTAAGAAAGAACACAAAGAAAATGCAACGCTTGTTATAAAGCAATTGAAAGAGGTGTCATTAAACCTTGATCTCAACCAGCCCGTGCCGGAACTTGAAAAAATAATAGCGCATATAGGCGACATCGATATTCTGGAAGAACTGCTGGAACGGGAAAAAGAAGGAGAGAACAGGAATGAATTGATGGAGATTATTGAACATAGGATAGATGACATCGAACGCAATGAGTAAAGATGTATGAGAGCGCGGGGAGACCCGCATACCTGTTCAATAATGCTCACGGATATTGGATACGAGGGAAATAATGCACAGGGCGCTTATGCTGTTTGTTCTTCTAATATCGGGAATTTATCCCGTCCATGCGGAAGATGACATGACTTCTGACCTGATATGTCCCTGCGAATGCGCCATGGTTATTTCAACATGCGATTGCTCAACTGCAATACAGGTTAAAAAAGAGATTACCCAGATGAAGGAAAACGGTTTTTCAGAAAAACAGGTATTTTCAGCGCTCCAGGCAGAGTACGGCAGGGAAATCCTGGCGCATCCTGAAAAAGCCAGTTCAATGTTATTATGGATGGGCGGCGTGTCATTAACCATTTTATTTGCGTTTCTTGCGTACATTTTTACCAAAAAACCTAATCTGGAAATCATACCTGATATAAAGAAGTACGAGCAGCAGTTTGAAGAAGAATATCAGAAATTTATTATCGAAATGGAGGGAAAGTGAATATTTCTTTAAGAGAATCCATTTCCGTGTTGATAACACTATTCTATTTCATAAGTATAACCACGGCACAGACTGATGGTAGTATTGCAGGAGAGAAAAGTAATGCAAATATTACATCGAACATTCAAGGAAGCAATAATCAAAATAATTTAATTAATGGACATTTTCTTGGCAATCAAAGCTACAA
>JBAQYK010000504.1:0-5260 GCA_049299995.1 Candidatus Methanoperedens sp. | reverse complement strand
CTCCAAAGCCCGTGCTTCAATATGACAGCTCCAAAAACGATGCATTATTGGAAATTTTCAATATCACAAAAGAAGAACTCAAAGCCGCAGGGGTGGATAAAATCCCCGAACTTGTCATTGAAAGGGTTGCGCTTGTAGATGTAATGAAATAGCTTGCATTTCAGCGCCGTTTGATTATGTCGATGACCACATCACTATCTTTCATATCCTGAATTCTCCCCTGTGAACAATTTAATAATTCTCTTTCAACCACCGCGCGAACTCACTCAACGCCGCATGCCTGTGGGACAGCCGGTTTTTCTCTTCTTCTTCCATTTCCCCGAAAGTCACTCCGCCGACTGCGAATATCGGGTCGTAGCCGAAACCGCCGCTTCCCCGGCTCTCGTTTGCAATCTCGCCCGCTACTTCCCCTGAAAACAAAGACGGTTCTTCACCGGGGCGGCAGTATCCTATAACACACCTGAAAATAGCTCTCCTGTTCGTTTCACCCTCCATCAGTTTTAGTATCTTCGTGTTCCCCAGGGTGTCAAAAACATAGGCGGAATAAGGTCCGGGAAATCCATGAAGCTCCTCGATGAAAAGCCCCGAATCATCCACCATGACCTCATTGTCCAGTTTATCTGCAGCCCACCGTGCGCCGAAGCTCGCTATGGGTTCAAGTTCATCCTCCTGCATTTCAGGATACCCGCAATTATTTTGCTCCACTGTTATTTCGGCATACGACAGGATGTCACCGGCTTCCCGGACTTTATGCGGATTGCCTGTTACGAAGATTATTTTTCTCATGATGGTTTTCTTGATTTTTTTCGCTCCAATGTTCTTTTAATAAATTCCCGGTATTCGGGGCTATATTTCATCAATATCAATATTATCGGATACCTGAGGAACAAAATAAAAGAAACTATTCCTATTGTAAAACCTGCAATGAGGATAATTTTAGATACAAAAGGAAGACTGGAAAAATCGATCATATAATATTACTTCTCGCGTTCAAGCCCGAATTCCTTATGAAGCACCTGCACGGCTTTCCTGGCGCCGTCTTCGCTTACCGCAAACGAGATATTATGCTGGGATGAACCCTGGCTTATCATTATCACGTTCACTCCCGCTTTTCCGAGCGCCCCGAAGACCCTGCCCGCAACGCCGGGTGTATTTGCCATTCCTGCCCCCACAACTGCAACAACGGATATGTTCCTGTCATGAGTCACTTCTTTAATTGTGCCATTCTTGAATTCCGCTTTTATAGATTTTACTGCCTTGTCAAGATGAGCCTCATCGACCACGATAGAAATGTTCGCCTCAGACGAGCCCTGGCTTATCATCACGATATTTACTCCGGCGTTTGCAAGGGTGGTGAAAACGCGTGCCGCTACGCCTATCGTGCCCACCATGCCGGCGCCTGAGATGTTAATGAGCGCAACTTTTGTAATCACCGTCACCGCTTTAACAATATCCCTGCTCTTTTTCTCATCTTTAACCACTAATGTTCCGGGCACATCGGGATGGAATGTGTTCTTGACGCGCACGGGTATCCCGTGTCTTATGGCGGGCTCGATGGCTTTCGGGTGAAGCACCTTTGCCCCGAAATACGATAGTTCCATGGCTTCGATATAGGAAATAACAGGGATGGGTCTTGCTTCAGGAACGATATGCGGGTCGGTTGTCAAAATCCCGTCCACCTCTTTCCACAGCCAAATCTCATCTGCTTTTAACCCGGCGCCGAGTATCGATGCCGTGAAATCAGAACCGCCGCGTCCGAGCGTTGTGATAATACCGGCTTCATTCTCAGCAATGAAACCGCAAACAACGGGAATTCCTTCATTCAAAAACGGTTCAAGCCGTTCCTTCACAAGGGAATATGTAATCTCAAGTGGCTTTGCATTGCCGTATTCCTCAGTGGTAATTATCCCGGCTTCGCCTCCTGTGAATGAGTGGGAGCTTACTCCTATGGAGTTTAGTGAACCGCACAGGATAGGCGCCGCAAGTCTCTCGCCGTATGAGGAAATATAATCTATTGACCTCTGAGTCAACTCCCCGATGTAACAAATGCCGATGAGCGCTTTCTCAAGTTCTTCTATGCGCGAGTCAAGTTCTCTTGTAACCTTCTCTAAAATTGCGGCATTATTAATGGCATCATGGGCTGCGTGGTGATGTTGTTTGGTCAGGTCGGCGATGAATTCTTTTATCACAGAGGTTTTCCCGGTCTCTGAGGCTTCTTTTGCGTTTTTCAGGAGAGCGTCGGTGACCCCGCTGAACGCAGAAGTTACAAGAATTATCTCATTTCCATCGTCACGATATTTCTTTGAAAGCTCTGCGACGTGTTTCATACGTTTCCCGTCGCCTACTGAAGTGCCTCCAAATTTCATCACAAGTCTCATGGTGGCATTTGAATCGTTGGGGGGAGTATTAAAGATTATGGAAATGTGAGAGCTTTTCAATTCGTGTTGGTAGTTATCCTAATGTGCAATACAAGGTTGAAGGCTGAAATTCAGCCGCACATATATGCGAATCTCTGGATTAACGTAAGTTTGATGGGTTTTTATGAATTGCATTGTAGAATCTATTGGCTATTTCTTGAAATTCAAGCATTTCACCTTCTTCAATGAAATTTAGATACTTATAAAATATTTGTAATCCTATAGAGAAACAATGTCTTGCGTCCTCTTCAGATATTTCTCTAAGTTTCTCATCTTCGTCCACATGAAATACTTTATTTCTTTTTTTTCTTAATCCTTGAATAGAATCTTTTGTATCCTTATCGAAATAACCCATAATAAAAAGTTCATCTATCTTTATATGACTAGTCCAATTTCCTTTATTTTCTTCCAAATATGTTTTTGAAAATCCATTTTCAATTACTTTTTCTTCCCAAATTAAATTAATCATAGGTTCAATAAACATCCAACTATTTACAAAAGATAACAAAAAATTTTGATGAAAATAGTAATATCTTCCGTAACCTAAAAAGCTATACAAATTTCCTGAATTTAACATCTTACTTTTTTTTATAGCTTCCCAAACTATAAACATAGAATAAAGGATTAAAGAAATTTCTTTCTCGGTTATTTCAACAGTGTCATAGGTTATTCCTCTAGATTTTGCCGTAGATGATGTTAATGTTTCCAATTTAGTTCCACTCGAATTTTCCATGAAATAAATAATATCAAAAGTAGATACATAATCCAAGGGAATACCAAGAATGTTCATAAGAGAAATTACTGAATTAAAAAAATCCCTATGCTGTGACAAATTCTTTTCTTGTTCATCATGACTTATTAAATATCCTTGGCTAAACTCTATATCAATATCTAGAAGTTTGGATTTTAATCCATCAAATAAATCTACTTCAGATTTTTGTTCTTCATCTTTATTAATGGCTTTTGTGGCTTTTATTCTAGGTGATAATTTAACCGCAATACCTTTTACTTGTGCTTCGATAACGATAAGTTTACCAATATCTGCTTCTGAAAATTTTTCAATAATTTTATATTCAGCATCCTGAGGTATTTTACCTTCTTTTTTTAAAGATTCTATGGTTTTTTCAATTGTTTCATTTGACATTAGATTATCAAGAATTTCAAAGATTAATAACTTTTTGGTATAGTTGATGTAAGAGCTGCATTTCTAAAAAAATTGCATATAATTTTTTGTAATACGTCAATTTAATGAAAATGTTTCAAATCGTATTGATAGTTATATACAATCAAAGCTATCATTAGGATTGCCCTCCGCCTTAAATGGAGCACGCAAAAGCGATTGTGCGCCTGCCCCGCCAAAACATTCATTTCTTAATATCGTTTCAATTTACCAACACAAATTGTAACGGTCATCCAAATAATCCTTATATCATCAGCGCAAATATGACCCCCATGAAAACCTTTGAAAAAGGTTTTCAAAAGAAGGGGATATTTTATATCCCCTCTACGTCATAAAGGGGCGTAACCCTTTATGAAAGTCAGCTTCTCATCCCTTGCTCTTGTAAACAACCCATTTGACTGGGCTTACGACCTCGAAGAGCTCGGCTTCTCGGGCTGGGAAGTGGTGAGTGAAGGCAGGCAGCAGTTAAACGACGGGACGCTGTCACAGATAAAGAACATTATCGAAACGACAAACCTTGTCCTCACACTCCATCTCCCTTTCTCAGACCTCAATCTCGGAAGCCTCAATCACCCAATCTGGAAAGAATCCATCAGGCAAATGAGCAGGTGCATCGAGCGAGCTTCGGATTTCGTGGAACTTGCGGTTGTCCATCCCGGTCATCTCTCGCCACTGGGGATGCAGCTCCCGGATATGGCATGGCAGCAGAATATCGAAGGTTTAAGGGCGATATGCGATTTTGCTCTTGATTTCGGGATCAAAATCGGGGTTGAGAATATGCCCAACATGCAGCATATTTTCGGGAAGCAGCCGGGTGAGATTCTGGGAATGATAGAATCCCTTGAGCGGGAGAATGCGGGATTGGCGCTTGATATGGGGCACGCCAATACCAACGGGCTTGTCTTTGAATTCCTTTCTGATTTGAGCAAAGTTGTGCATGTGCATCTTCATGATAACAAGGGGAGAAGCGATGAACACCTGGAACTTGGCAAAGGCAATATAAACTGGAAAGAGGTCATCCCGAAATTCAAGGGGTATAATGGCAGGTTCGTTGCCGAGGCAAGGACGGTCGAAGAAGGGCGGGCGAGTCTGGAATATTTGAAGGGGATTAAATAAACACTATACCGTAAATAATCGTTGGATTGTGGATAAATTCGAGACTTTTTATTATTGTATGTCTGAAAAAACCACAGAGAGCACAGAGTACACAGAGAAAAGGCTGCACGCTCTGTGCTCTCTGTGTACTCTGTGGTTAACGAACAATGCATTGATTCTTATTCCAGAAAAATTATAAAGTCTCTGAAAAAAACCGCAGAGAGCACAGAGGACATAGAGATATTAATTAATCCGGCGCGTAATTCCATCTTTAAGAAGCTTCACATTGAAATTAATCAACAGACCAAGGCGTTTACCGCTTAACTTTAGGTAAGAGAGCAGTTGCGCCTCATGAAGAGGTGCTATCGCAGTCACCGCTTTGAGTTCTACTATTACGGCATCTTCCACGAGAAGATCCAGCCTGTAACCCAAATCAATTTTCATCCCATCATATACAACGGGAAGTTCTAGCTGAGACAGGACTTTTAAACCTCGTTTTTGCAGTTCATATTTCAAGCAAGCTTCATAGGTACTTTCCAGCAATCCGGGTCCCAGGGTTGTATGTACC
>JBAQYK010000503.1:0-6136 GCA_049299995.1 Candidatus Methanoperedens sp. | reverse complement strand
ACCTAACAGCGCTTGTGGACCAAAACAAACCCAATGAAGAAGGATACTTTTCTTCAAATTTTTTAAAGGACTCTTTAAGTTTTATACCACAAATCTCATTGGCAATTTCCAATTCATGGAAAATGTTATCTACGGTAGATAAATATTCTGGAGAGTCAAACTCAGTTTTATCCATCAAAATTTCACCCCACCTTCTATTAATATGGTCTAAAATGGCTCTTAGCTTCACAGCATCATCTTTAATGTCCCAAAAATTACTCAATTCATCGCGTGAAATATTATGATTGTGATATTTTGTTTTTCTACATTTGTATAAGCTATAGTGGACATTGGATAAATTCTGTACTAATGGATTTTGAAGAAAATACATTATTAAATATTGCGTTGATGGTGCTAAAATTAATTCATTGTGTAATCTTTCCCAATCCCAAAACTCTATTTCATTTTTATGTTCTTCTATCTTTTTTTCAAAAGGTTTTGCGGGATGGTCGACATATACATAAATTTTTTTAATATCTTTATGCTTTAAGAATATTTCTAATTGTTCTATATCCTTCTGGCCAGGTTTTTTCTTTACGGCAAATCCTATTTTTTCAGTATCTTTCGTGCATAAGATATCTATACCATCCTCATTCCGTCTGTCTGATTGATGAAAATTTTTTACATAATACTCTTTATTTGAATAAACTTCCTCTATACAATCTTGAATTTTCGTCTCATCCGCTTGATTCCAAACTTTTCGTGATAGTGATGCTTGCATAATACCATATACATTATAATATAAATAGAAATAATTTTGTATCATGAAAACATTTCACGGTTATGATTAAACGCTTTCATGAAGATTTATTTGAGCTAGAATCAGGAGAAAAGGCCCCTTTTTTTGAATTTCCAGCGCCAAAATCGAAAAAAATAATCGTTCAACACATTTATTTTCCCTTTGATCCATTAGGAGGTGGGTTAGATTATCTACCGAGGTTGATTTATAATAAAATGATCCAAGTGGATTACAAAGGGGATGTTACATTTATAGAAGTATTCGAAAACCACTCAGAACAAAAAGCATGCTTGAGAGTGGATCATATTTTATGGTATTGGACTGGATATTGGACTGTATTAATAAATGGAAAATATTTTATTGGCTCAGGTTTAGCATCATTAAAAAATGCAATAGGTGATTTTGACCAAGGAAAAGCAAGTTATTGCTTAACCAACAGAGATTCTATTATAATAATAAATTTTGAGTTTAATAAAGGACTAATTGACAAAGGGATAGTATTCGATTTTTACATCACTAATGCATTTCTCCCTTATGTCGAAACAATTAATCCTTTTCTTATTGCTATTGCAGAAATAGGCAAGGTTCATATTATATCAGAGAAAAAAATAAACGTTTTTGATATATACAAAACTAAATCGGAAGACGGAGGGTTAAATTCTCAGCTAGGTGGATTAGACCGAATTATAAGGACAAATCTTCAACCCCGAAAATTTATATTGAATCCAACAGCATGTGTTCGAAACGAGAAGGGTGATGTGGCTTTAGTGGTTATAAAAAATGAATTTTCTACTAAGTTTAGTGCAATAAACTCTGTTAAATATCTTATAGGGAGTTGTGGAGGGGGATTTATGGAAACTGATTTTACAGGTGATAAAGAATTTAATATTTACTGCGAAATTATTTTCCTAAATAACAATATAGTTATGACTACATATTTTCAGTCACATAGTGATTTAGAATCATTGAATAAAACATTCAAATTTCCATCAGTAAAAGATATACTTAAACTACTTGAAGGAAAAAAGATAACCCCGTCAATAAGATAATGTATTGCACATTAGGATAATTACCAACATGAAT
This sequence comes from Candidatus Methanoperedens sp., assembly GCA_049299995.1. Classification (GTDB taxonomy): domain Archaea; phylum Halobacteriota; class Methanosarcinia; order Methanosarcinales; family Methanoperedenaceae; genus Methanoperedens. Next base: position 4,275 of record JBAQYK010000503.1, on the reverse strand, counting down.
TGAAACTGTTTTTTAAAACCGACAAAACTTTAAGCTTAATTACAGTGTAGATGCGAGAAAGTGATACCATGCAGATACTACTCATTCATTCAGATTACATCGAATACGAGACCAAACGAAGCACCCCAGTCGCCGAGAAAATAGACGACACTCTCAAAAAAGGAAGGATGGAAGAAGCCCTCACGGTTTTTGTGGCAGTCGAGAAAAACGACGAAGACAATATCGAATATGCCGCCAAACAAACAGCAGAGGAGATAAAAAAAGTCACGGAACAGGTCAAGACAAACCGCGTAATGCTGTACCCTTACGCCCACCTAAGCTCAAGCCTCTCATCCCCGAAGACTGCGATTGAAGTTCTGAAAAAGCTTGAAGAACTGCTCAAGGAAGCCTCATTCGAAGTTAAGCGCGCGCCTTTTGGCTGGTACAAATCCTTTACCATCAAATGCAAGGGTCATCCGCTCTCGGAGCTTTCAAGAACCATAAGGTCAGGCGGTGTGGAAAAATGCGTTACGGTCATAAAGGAGAAAGAAGAAGTTGTCTCCGAGGCATTGAAATCCGAGGCAAAAGCCGTCTCTTACTGGCACATATTAACACCAGAAGGCGAACTCCTGAAACCTGAGGATTTTGATTTTACAGGGCATGATAACCTCAAGAAATTCGTGAATTACGAGATTCACAAGAGCCGCGCAGTTGATAAAATCCCTCCGCACGTTGAACTCATGAGACGGCTTGAGCTTGCGGATTACGAGCCCGGCTCAGACTCAGGCAACATGCGCTTTTATCCCAAGGGGCGGCTCATGAAGAGCCTTATTGAGACCTATGTGCTGGATGAAACCGCAAAAAAGGGAGCGATGGAAGTCGAGACGCCTTTAATGTACGACATGAACCATCCCACGCTGAAGAAATACCTTGACCGCTTCCCTGCGCGGCAGTATTCCATAGAGGCGGACAAAAAGCAGCTTTTCCTTCGCTTCGCCGCGTGCTTCGGGCAGTTCCTCATGAACCACGACATGACCATATCATACAGGAACCTGCCGCTTCGGATGGTGGAACTTACCCGCTACAGCTTCAGGAAAGAGCAAAGCGGCGAGCTTGTGGGACTGCGCCGCCTGCGCGCGTTCACGATGCCTGATATGCACTCGCTGTGCAGGGACATGGACGAGGCTGTGGCGCAGTTTAACGACCAGTATAATATGTGCATAAACGTCTTATCAAAAATCGGGCTGGATTTGACCGATTACGAGGTAGCCATCCGCTTCACGCGGGATTTCTATGAGGAGAATAAGGATTTCATAGTCGGGCTTGTCAGGACCGTCAATAAGCCTGTACTGATAGAGCTCTGGGACCAGAGGTTTTTCTATTTCGTGTTGAAGTTCGAGTTCAATTATGTGGATGCGATGGACAAAGCCAGCGCTTTATCAACCGTGCAGATAGATGTTGAGAATGCGGAGCGGTACGGCATAAAGTATATCGATTCAACGGGCGCCGAAAAAAGACCCACCATCCTCCACTGCTCACCCAGCGGCGCCATCGAGAGGTGCATATACGCCCTGCTTGAAAAGGCGCACATGAATTCGGAGAAGGGCATCGTTCCCATGTTCCCTGTGTGGCTTTCACCCACGCAGGTGCGCATAATCCCGGTTGCGGAAAAGCATTTTGAATATGCGGAAAAAGTAGCGGGAGAATTGAACTGGCGGGTTGATATAGACGACCGCGAGGAGACTGTGGGCAAGAAGATACGCGATGCAGGGAAGGATTGGATACCGTACGTAGCAGTAGTTGGGGACGAAGAGGTTGCAGGAGGCAATCTTACTGTGACGGTAAGGAGCGAATCATCACCCAATAAGCCTGCAAATATTAAAATGACGATTGGAGAACTGAATGAAAGGATATCTAACGAGGTTTCCGGGTTCCCCTTCAAGAGGCATCCGCTTTCTGTGAAGTTGTCTGCAAGACCGAAATTCGTCTAGTTCAAAGTACACGAATGGATTTTGTTCAGGATTCACAATGCTGCAAGTTAGCCCTGATGCCGGTTACGCTTCTCCCCGATTTATTTTTCCGGCGATTGTATAGGCGTCATAAATGCTCCATATCCTGTATATAAACAGGATTATAACCAGAACGACTGGTTCATCTGAATACATATCTGCTGCAGCGGCTTCAGATATGATGTACAATATAATAGTAACTATTAAAATCCCTATCCCTCTCATCCATTTACCGCAATACATTTGACCTGCCCCCGGCATAACCAATGTTGCCACGGCGGCAAGAGCAGCGCTTTTTTTCTCGCGATATACCTGAGGGGTTGAAACACTGACGTTCGTGTTGATGTTGTTATGAATTTTTTTCTCGCGATATACTTGAGGCGTTGAAACCCTCTCACCGCATTGATTACAAAATTCTGAATTTTCATTTATCAGGGTTCCACAACTCGAACAATATTTTGTTCCATGCTCTTCAAAAACCGGCTTTTCGGGTTCTTCCTCTATTTCAGGCTCTTCCTCCCTATACCTGACTTTCTCTATATACCTGACCTTCTCTTTATACCCGGCCTCTTCTTTTTCTTCGGTTTTGAGTCCGACTTCCTGCATGAGCTCTTGCTCTGTTACCTGGTTTTTCAGTTTCTCGGCTTCAGCTTTGTATTGTTCAGATAACTCCGTGTATCTGGCTTCGGTTATCTCACCCTGCGCAAGCCTCTCATCCAGTTTTTCAAGAAGCGCTTTGATCTTACCGAGCTTTTCTTTTTGTTCTTTAATAGATAATTTTGCCATGTTTTATCGTTATCTTCACATTAACTTTCTTCATATTTAAATATGGGTTAAGCCTCTCCTCGATTTATTTTTCCAGCGAGGTTATAAGCATCATAAAGGTTCCATATGTAAACCAGAATCCATAATAAAAATGGAAATGCTGCGTCTGAAGAAGTTGGATTTGAAGCCGCTGCGTATACAAACATGGAAAATATTAAAATAGAAAGAGCAAAAATTCCCACGCCTCTTGCCACTTTACCACAATACATCTGACCCAATCCAGGGATAAAAAAGCTCAGCAGGACGGAAAGTGCAGCACTTTTTTTCTCAGGTATTGTTGAAATTCTGCCAGGAGGCGGCTCTGAAACTCTTACACCACATTTAGGACAAATCTCTGCCTTTTCATATATCTGTGTGCCGCAATTTGGACAATATTTTACTCCCTCTCTAAAAACCGTCTTTTCCGGCTCTTTTTCTTGATATCCGACCTCTTCCCTCCCCCCGGCTTTAAGCCCGACCTCCTGCATAAGTTCCTGCTCTGTTAGCTGATTCTTCAGATTCTCAGCCTCGCCTCTGTATTGTTCACATAACTCCTTGTATCTGGCTTCGGTTATTTCGCCCTGCGCAAGCTTCTCATCCAGCTTTTCAAGAAGCGCTTTGATTTTACCGAGCTTATCTTTTTGTCCTTTCATAGCTATTTTTTCTCTTTGTTCTTCCAGTGCAGATGGCTTAAATCCCGGTTCATTGATTTCATCCCTGGTTTCCGGTTCTTCAGGGTTATGTACTTCATGAATCGTTGCACTGTACGACATCCATCCCCCAAACTTTACACAAAATTGTTTCCTGCCCACTGAAACCATTTCTATATGGTCCCTGCCAAACGGTCGTATTAAAAATTTTGACAGCAGCTTTTCGCCATCCAATTTTATTTTTGCGATACCTGTCAATTGGGAGTAATCGGCTTCAAGTGTATGAATTCCTATTTTTTTTGCAACTTTTACCATAATTTATCTTAACATAGCTAATATTAACAATCCCCTATTTAAATACAGGGCTGCCTCATGATGATGTAACAAAGTATTATTTCTCCTTCAATTTCAAAAGCGCCGCCTTTATTATTGTTTCCACAGAACCCTCCCTGATACCCGCAGACACAGCCTCCACAGCCCGCTGTGCCTCCTGCCTTGGAAATCCCAGCGAAACAAGAGCGCTCACGGCATCATAATTAACACTGCTTGCGGGAGTATAATCCTTATAATCTCCCATCTTCTTTTTCATTTTGTCCTTAAGTTCCATTATCAATCTTTTCGCATTCTTTGCGCCAATGCCTGAAATACGGGTCAGGGTTTTTTCATCTTCATGGATTATTGCAGCCGCAAGCTCTTCTATCCTTATATGGGAAAGGACGTTCAGCGCAATCTGGGGACCCACTCTTGTCACGCTGATTAAGAGCTTGAACATCTCAAGCTCGCTTGCGCTTGTAAACCCGTATAGGATAAGCGCATCTTCCCTGACATGGAGG
>JBAQYK010000502.1:0-2476 GCA_049299995.1 Candidatus Methanoperedens sp. | reverse complement strand
GTCCCTGGGAGCAGGTTTTTCCACTTCTTTTAGTTCAAGAACTTCCGGCGGCCCATATTTTGTGCATACAACTGCTTTCATAAGTATTCCTCCAATTTTATAAGGTTTTGTTGTTATGTTCTCTATTTTTTCTTTGCCACAATGAAATATTCTGGTGAACTTTGATTCAAACATTCAGTCTCAACAATTTCAAAATTTCCATTAGCTATTGAATCTTCTAATTCAGAGATTTTAAATGATCTTATTTTTGGAGTTAATCCAATTTTACTTACAAGTGATAATAGGATACTTAGAAATTTCTTCTCCCCCATACAAGGTGTTGCAGAAATAATCAATCCACCCGGTTTCAATAATTCGTTTATCCTTTGCATAACCTTCGGTGGATCTTCTAATAAATGCAGAATATAAAAAACTAAGATCACATCAAATGATCCTCTCTTATATCTCTCATCAAATATTGTTGAATGTGCGTAGTATATGTTTTCAATTTTGCGCCCATCTGCTTTTCTTTTTGCAATCTCGATCATTTTAGACGATGTATCGATAGCATGGATCACTTTCACATTGCCAGCAATTTCATTGGATATTAGTCCGGTCCCACATCCGTAATCTAAAACAATATCACTGATTTTAATATGCTTTTTAGTTTGTTCAATGATCTTGATGTAAGTCTGTTCATCTTTTTTTTCATCCCGATCATAATTATTTGCCATCCTGTCCCAAAACTTTTCTGATTTATTCATTTCAATTTCTCCCCTTGTTAGTCCCGATCCCGATGGCTATCGGGATTGTTATTATGCGCCACAGTGATGACTACATTTCCCTTTTTATGTCCTTTCTCGACATACCTGAAAGCCTCGGCAGTCTGCTCCAGAGGATAACACCTGTCTATGATCGGTTTTAGCTTTCCCGCCTCCATAAGCTCTTTCAGGAAAAACAAATCTTCAACTCTTGCGACTGCCATCCCGCCTTTTACTTTCTTGCTGTTGCCTATCATTGAAGTCCATAAAATTTGAATAAGCTCCGGCAGCTCAATTAAATTTACAAGATAGACTCCGTTTTTCTTTAACAAGCTTTTACAGCGTGAAAACGAAGTCTTGCCTACCACATCAAAAATAACATCATAAGTTTCACCGTTTTTGGTAAAATCCTCTTTCGTGTAATCAATGACCTTATCGGCTCCCAGGGATTTTACCATTTCTAGGTTCGTGGTACTGCATACCCCGGTAACTTCCGCGCCATAGTATTTGGCAAGCTGTACCGCAAAAGTACCTATACCTCCGGAGGCGCCATTGATAAGAACTTTTTGTCCGGCCTGGATATTTCCCAGATCCCTGATGAAATATAACGCGGTATTCCCAGCCAGGGGAACAGAGGCGGCTTCCTCCCAGGTCGTGTTGACCGGTTTTTTCGTCAGCGATCCGTTTTCGGGTATACATATGTACTCGGCATGGGCGCCAAAAGCGGGTTCAGGTGATCCAAAAACCTGGTCACCTTTTTTAAATCGTTTTACATCTTTGCCCACCGCTTCAATTTCTCCGGCCAGGTCAATCCCCAGTACATTTATTCTTGGTCTGAAGACACCAAACACGAACAGTCGCGCGGGTAGCAGGAATAATTTAGGCACAAATGTGAAATTACGAACGTTACAGTCGGTGGTCGTTACTGTTGTCGCATGTATTTTTATCAGTACTTCATTCTCCCTGGGAACAGGTTTTTCCACCTCTTTGAGCTGTAGTTCATCCGGTGGCCCGAATTTTGTGTGTAAAATCGCTTTCATAAGTATTTCTCCAATTTGTTATGTTTTGTTATTATGTTCCAGGTTATCCATTTTATTCCTCTCTCTTCTTCTTCACAGCAGTTAAATATGCGAGAAGTTCCGCTATTTTTCCATTCTTATCAATATCTGAAAAACTGAAATCTATAACCGCTCTGGAATTAGACATCCTTGAGTAGTCGATCATTCTGATGACCGAATCCACCTCATCTTCAGGGTTAGTGGTTGTTGAGTTCATGTATTATGACTTCCCCTGAAGGAACTGCATTGAAGGCAATCCTGGTTTTAATGCATTTTGCTTTGATTCGTACCCGATCATCGTGATCCTGACATATGTTTCAAGAATCAAGATCCTTAATTTGTAGATCATATCCTTTCTCATATCTTTTTACCGCCTCCGAATAATTTGCTCAACAGCAGCGTAATTATGGCAATGGCAAGGTAAATTGGATTATAACCCCCGCTCCTCATTTCATCTCACTCCTTGTATCACTGGCAGAAGCAGCGGAAATCTGATAAATGACCGGTTCTTCTTCAAAACCTTATATGTCCCGGATATTCCATCCATACAATTAGCCGGAAACGACATGAAATCTATAGCATTCGCTATGCGTTTATTCATATATTATCCTCCATTATAAATTCCACCAGTTTTTCGGTAAGCCTGTGAAACGACAAACCTTCAATCGTTAGATATAT
>JBAQYK010000501.1:0-1538 GCA_049299995.1 Candidatus Methanoperedens sp. | reverse complement strand
ACCAAACATCCGCATCGCAAAAAAAGATGAGCTGGATGCCCTTTTGAGCCTTGAAGAGATATGCTTTAAAGAAGAAACATTCCATAAAAACCAATTGAGATATCTTCTGTTTAAAGCCAAGTCCATTGTGCAGGTTGCCGAAATCGAAGGTAAGCTCATCGGGTCAATGATAATCTTACTGAGGGCTCATATCTCAAATGCCAGGATATATTCTTTGAACGTGCATCCGGAATACCGCCGCACCGGCATTGCGAGTTTGCTAATGGATACCGCGCTCAAAGTTTTAAAGGAACGTGGATTTAAGAAGATAACGCTTGAAGTTGGGGTTAACAATAAGGCAGCTCAGAACCTGTATATATCAAAAGGCTTTCTTGCGGATAAAATTCTATACAAATATTATAAAAACGGCGATGATGCGCTGCATCTTATCCGGAAATTATGATACCAGTGCGTTGATAATCTTTTCGTAAATGTCATTATCCACAGCATCCTCATATCCGTCGTATATACTGGGGTTATCGTTTATCTCGATGACTTTAAACCCATCGCTTGTCTCTTTTACATCAAGACCATAAAGCCCGTCGCCAACATATTTTGACAGTTTTATGCAAATCTCTTTTAATTCCGGGTCAATAGATTCCCGCGGTAAAGCGATTGTATCCCCCCATACGTTTTTACCGTTTATTTTTGATTTTACCTTCCAGCCTCCTTCAGGGATGCAATATTTGCATAAATAAAGCACCTCGTTCCTGAGTATCCCCACGCGCCAGTCAAAATCGGATTGGATGTATTCCTGGAGCACAAGGATCTTGGATTTGGGAAGGAACTGTTTTGAGATTTTGATTAACTCTTTTTCGTTGCTTGCTTTCTCAACATGGGATGAGAACCGCGTATACGGCGTTTTAATTATTACGGGCAAGCCAAGGGTCTTGAAAATAGTATCCAGGTTGTCTTTTGAATAATCCCCGGAAAACAGGATAGACTTCGGCGCAGGTATGTTATTTTTCAGGAACATGTCATGAAGGATGGCTTTGTTCGAGCATGTCCTGATGGAATGCGGGTCGTCTATTACCTTCAGACCATATTGTTCTGCAAGCCTTGAGATTATGTATGCTGAGCTGCTGGGGTCTGTCGTAGCCCTGATAAACAGCGCATTGTAATTCCGGATTTTCGGAATATCATCCTTAAAAACAAATTCAAACGTATGCCCCATCGATTCTGCTGTGGATTTGAATTTCGAAAGGGCTCTGCGTTCGGAGCTGTCCCTGAAATTATATGCCTCGACAAAACAGGCTATTTTCATATAGTCTTACTCTGCTTTATCTCATGCACTTTATCCCGGACTATATCCCAATCCACTTCTTTTTTCAGGGCAGGCTCACAGTGGTTAAGGACAACACCGCCATCGCCTACCTGGACAATCAATTTACATATCGGGATATTGAATACCTCATAGAATTTTCTTGTAAACTCCGCTGTCTCTTCGTTTGTTGATTCCCCGAACATCTGTACTATTTCCAGTACTTCGCCTGTTAGGG
>JBAQYK010000500.1:0-3950 GCA_049299995.1 Candidatus Methanoperedens sp. | reverse complement strand
GCACATGACCCATGTGGATTTTGCCGCTGGGTTCATAGCCTACGTAAGCGGAGGGCTGCGATTTTGAATTGACAAGCGTTTCAAGCTCTTCTTTTGTTACTATCTCTTCTGTGTTTCTGGTGATAATCGATAGTTTGTCCATAATCTATGACTCCGTATGCCTCAAAACCTGCGGTTCTATGTCTGGCATGCACATAAATTCTACCTTTTCCGCATCTTAACACTTAATAACATGATGTTCATTTAGAAGCACAAATGCTTTCGGTCATCATATACCCGCAGTATTCAAAGCTCGTAGTTCTGCCGATTAAAGATAATGCAAAAGAGCCTGTATTCTACGGCATCCTGACATTAAAAAAGACGCCAAAGGGCGCGCGCGCTGGCAAATTCAGGATAAAGCAGGGCGAGAAAGAGGAATTAAGGGCGCCAGAGGAACTCATAGAACTCCTGCGCCTTGCGGATAAAATCCTTATTGCAGAAGGGAATGAGGAATCCGAAGCAGGATTCAAGGAGCTTCTGTCTGCATATCAACTGGATTACGGATACACAAACACATGCCGCCTGTGCCTGATGGTGGGCAGGTACACCACTGTCGATAGTAATTCTATCCGGTTCCGCAATGAACGGGTATGTGAAGAGTGCGCCAAAAAAGAACTCATGCGGGAAGCAACCACGCACAAGATAGGCAGACATGGCAGGGAAAGGCTCATCCAGATTCTCCTGAAAACAAAAAATCTCGACAGGGTGCTGGCGATGCTCAGTCCTGAAAAACTGGATTCGGGATTGACGAGATTTGACACAATAGAAGCCAGCAGGGTTGAGCGCTCGATAAAAGTAAAAGACCTGCCAGTGCACTCCGAACTTAAAAAGATACTTCTTAGCCAGCTTGAAGAACTGATGCCTGTCCAGGCGCTTTCAGTGGAGGCAGGACTCTTCGATGGGAAAAACCAGTTAATCGTTTCGGCTACCGCTACCGGAAAGACACTGGTCGGGGAACTGGCAGGCATTCAGAACATACTGAACAAAAAAGGCAAGATGTTATTCCTTGTTCCTCTTGTGGCGCTTGCGAACCAGAAATATGAGCAGTTCAACAAACGTTACTCTTCGGTTGCAACAACTTCACTGCGGGTTGGAACCAGCAGGATAGTAAAAGGTACAAAAGGCGTACGAACCTCGCTTTCATCTGATATTATTGTGGGGACTTACGAAGGCATCGACTTTGTCATCAGGTCAGGCAATGCGAAAACGCTTGGCAACATAGGGGCGGTAGTTATTGACGAGGTGCACATGCTTGAGGACAAAGAGAGAGGGCACAGGCTTGACGGCTTAATAGCGCGCCTGAAATTCATTGCGCCGGATGCGCAGTACATTTACCTCTCTGCGACTGTGGGAAAACCGCAGTGGCTTGCTGAAAAACTGGGCGCCGCATTAATCGAGTTCGAGGAGCGCCCCGTTCCAATAGAAAGGCATCTCATTTTTGCGCCGGAATACGAGAAAAAGCGGTTGATTGAGCGGCTTGCCGGGCAGGAATACAATAAAAGCTCCTCAAAAGGTTTCAGGGGGCAGACCATTGTTTTTACCAACTCGCGGCGGAACTGTCATGTGCTGGCGGATGGGCTTTTGATAAAAGCGCTGCCCTACCACGCAGGACTTTCTTATTACGAGCGAAAGAAAGTGGAAGAGAAATTCGGGAAAGGAGAACTGCCTGTTGTTGTGACAACGGCGGCGCTTGCGGCAGGCGTGGATTTCCCCGCATCGCAGGTAATATTCGAATCGCTGGCTATGGGCATCGAATGGCTGACCGTGCGCGAGTTCCAGCAGATGCTGGGGCGCGCGGGGAGACCGGATTATCATGACCGCGGCGTGGTGGTGCTACTCGCCGACCCTGAGAAGAAGTTCGGGAAAGGGGAGGCTGAGGATGAGATTGCTTTCAGGCTGCTGAAAGGCGAACTGGAGCATTTTGGGGTGGACTACGGGGAGGATGAAATGCTTGAAGAGACTCTTTCCAATATCGTGATTGCGCGCAAACTTTCTGACATTAAGAAAATAAACTGTTTGCTGCTCGGCGAGGGAAACCTTACTTACTTATTGGATAAACTCTTAGAATACGGGTTTATTGAAAAAAAGGATTCAGGAGCTTCTCCCACGAAACTTGGAAATATCGTGGCGTCGCATTTCCTGAGCGTGGAGCAGACCTTCCTGATAAAGAACGCTGTACTTGAAGGAAGAGAGCCGCTGGATATCGTCACTGAGCTTGAAACCATGGATGCCGTGTATTTCAAATACGCCTCGCAGCTATCGGATGCGCTTGGAACAGACATTCCCACAAGAGTTTTCGGCGCCGGGCTTGATATTGTTCTCTCGGCTGAAGGTTTCGCAAAACTGAAGGAGAACCTGCGCCGCAGCATGCTTGAGCTTGCGCGGGAGTTCATGTCATGCACATGCAAGGATTCGCCTTACTGCGGCTGCGCTGAGAGGAAATTCTCGGAGAGGATGATAGAGCTTTGCGCCGAGGGGCTGTCGCCTGATGGGATTATTGCGGAGCTTACGAAGCAGTACGGGATTTATGCTTATGCCGGGGATGTGCTGGGCTATCTTGACGGGGCTGCGAGGGCTCTTGAGGCTGTGGAGCTGATTGCGGGGAGCTATGGGAAGAAGGAACTGGGTGAGAAGGCGAGGGGGTTGAGGGAGAGGATGGAGGGGAGTTAAAACTGCAATAAGAATTGTAAATAAAAAAGTATTGTTAACTTCGTTAAGTGTAGCTGGTAGTTAAAAGGCTTTCTCTAAGCTTTTCAAATTTTACTTTTAATTCCACCATTTTATTTAAATAAGGATTTATTTCTTCCCTTCTCATAATTGCATTATAAATCCGCAAGCCTATATCATCAGTTTTGCTGAATGCTTTGGTGTCAATTTTTAATTCTTTAGAATACATAGCTACCACAAGAAGGTCTTTGATACAATCTTTTAGACTTTTTAATAAGTTAGGACTGAATTCTTCCATCAGGTCTCCAAATTCATTCTCTAATTTCTCCAATTCATAAAAGAAATCTGGAATATAATAGAAAAAATAACTAATACTGTAAAGCATAATCTCGCCCCCAATTTCTTCACCGAAATCGCCTGTTATTTCAAAACAACGGAGTTTACCTTTTTCTAAATAATTAATTATATCTTCCTTTTTTTCTGCATCGATAAAATTCGTTTTCTTCTCTTCCTTACCTTCTGAATTTTTAGTTAATTCATCTATAGCTATTCTCGTTTTAATAGAAATGCTGGTTATATCCTTCTTTTTGTCAAAAGCTTCGGAAATTATAATTTGGCTTATCATATGAAGTTGTGTATGCTCATCATATGTTGGGTCTTCAATTTTGGAAAACCGACTCATTTTGGTAATAACTTCATTGAGTCTTTTTGCAAGTATTTTTAACCTTTCTTTCTCTTTGAACTTTGTTTCAAATTTCCTCTGCGTGACTATAGAATATATAGCAGCAAGAAGACCCAAAATTGCAAATCCAAGTCCTATAACTTCAATTGTTGTCGCCATTTGTTCTTTAAGAATATTTTTTATCATTCTTATATTTAATCTAAGACTAAAAACATGCGTATAATTTTTGTTTCATGCAGTTTTGAGCTTCATTTACTAATAATAAATTATCAGGATAATCGCATTACAGCGGGGCATAAATCCTTTCACCTGTGCGTAAAATACGCCACAACCCCATCCCCGCCAACGCCATCGATCCTCACAAACCCGAACCTCTCGAACTGCGCCGAAATTATTGCCGTGTAAAAAATGCAGCGAGCCAATCTGCAAGACGTGCAGGCTGCTTGGGCGGTAATTCACCCTGTCATCAATATCAAAATCCGCACAATTATCAGCACCCAGCCAATAGCGACTACAATCCATATAGCCTTCTTCGCTACCTCTGCGATTCCCAGGAATATGG
>JBAQYK010000499.1:0-1782 GCA_049299995.1 Candidatus Methanoperedens sp. | reverse complement strand
ACGCGGTCCTGAGCATGATCGAACTCATTTTAGTCAATGCCGGCTACAAGAATATGGGCTATGCTCAGACAATGCCCGGATGCAATGAAATCATCCAGCAATTTCTCAAGGACCGCAAGGAACTCGTAGAAATTATCTCCAATGATGAACCGGATAAGGATGTTCTTGAGGCGCTTCTGGATGGTGAGGAAACAGAGGGCGATGAATAATGGCCAAACAAAAGAAGCAATGCGTGCCGCTCGAAACAATACGGAAAATGTACACAGCGTTGTTCGATACAGACCTTGATACGAAGGACTTCGCTGAGGACTTCTTCTACATAATCGGGAACATCCTGAACGGGAAGACGTTGGAAGAAATATTCGGATCAAGTGAGATGAGCCCAAGAGGGCCAGCGGCAGGGACACTGAGGATGATACTTGAGAATAAGAACAGGATTCCCGATGAAAGCAAGAAGAGTAAAGGAGTATAACAATGGATCATATTAACAATAGAGAAGTTGAGCCGGTGGCTCATGTACCGGATGATGATAAGGTAGACAATATTTGTCATACCTGCGGCGCTGACCTGTTCGTAGTCGGTGTTATAGAAGTTTTATTAGGCGGGTATTCAGAGGCGAAGATTCATTTTGAGAATGGTGAAGTTAAGCCGGGCGCCACCGAGACCATGGACTTCAATGAGCAACGAGCCCTATGCGGCAAATGCAGAGGGAACGTCGAACATACAGCCATTGTGCTAATAGACGCATTCAAAGAGCTGTACCCGCCAAAAGTAAGAGATGAAATCGTGCCGTTATTAACAATAGAGGTGAAGGCGCCAATATTGCCCGAGAGTATGGAGAGACTTGAAGACAGCCTCAGGGATTTCCTAATTAGTAAAGGCATTGAGGCTGTGATCGAGAGCACTTTAACCGGTAACACAACTGTTGCTAAAGGTAGGGTGGTTGGTTAATGTCAGAGGATTTGACCGTTAACATCTGGGAAGAGAGAGACCGGTTGGGTGTTTGGGTCGATGACTGCCCAGGCAATACGGTGTTTGAGGTGTGGGACGATAACGCCAGACAGATGTTCGAAGACGGGTTCTTCAAACGAGGAAAGGGCTTCGAGGAGTCTGTGATAGAATATGTTAAAAAAACAGTATTGAAAGGTAACAAAACAAAGGAGGATAACAATGGTAATAAGAAAAATTGAAGCACAAGGAATCGCAAATGAGGCATTGATGGCCATCGCCACAAACCCGGATTTCCATAACCTGAAAGACCTGATAGGCAGAGAGCTTGATATAACGGATGAGACTCTTGATGAGGCTGTAAAAGTGTTGTTCAGCAAGTCGGAGATAGTTCTCGATGCAAAGAAGTATTCAATGTGGATAAATGGTCTTAAAGACTCCCTCGAAACCTCAGATTACTTTAAGAAGCGCAAGACGCTGTGGGATATCCCGTTTTCATTTCTGCCGGAGTACGTGTTTGTTTCCGGGTTTGATATTGCCAGGAAGCATTTGCCTTCTGATGGCTCCGGTGTTCAGATTGCCGACCCCGCCGCAAAAGAACTCAATATAACATGGATAAACGTGCCTGGAGGTTACTGATATGTCGATAACACTGAGTAAAGTAACATACAAAAATATAGGCAGCATCAGTTGCGGGATGGCAGACTTTCTGGATACTCTTGCTCCGGATGAGACCCCATCAAGAACATGGTTGCATCAGGATGATCATAGTGGCCATGTACAGAAGCTGAAGGATTTCGCAGTGAAGAGCCCAGAAGACGCGAGTGCTGTGGA
>JBAQYK010000498.1:0-2700 GCA_049299995.1 Candidatus Methanoperedens sp. | reverse complement strand
GCGCAGATTCCCGGCATATCAGGGCGCGCTTATCCCCGGGAACTGGCAGGTTCGCTGTATAAAAACGATATTCCGACATACCCTGAAGAAATGCTGCCTGAGTTAATAAAAAAACACGGCATAAACCAGGTGATTCTGGCTTATTCTGATATATCTCATGAGACCGTTATGCAAAAAGCCTCACTCGTCCTGGCAGCCGGAGCTGATTTTCGGTTGATGGGAACTGAAAGCACCATGCTTCGGTCAAAAAAGCCTGTGATTTCCGTATGTGCAGTGAGAACCGGCGCAGGCAAGAGCCCTGTTTCGCAAAAGCTTTTGGATATATTGAAAGAAAAGGGTTTCAGGGTTGTGGTAGTCCGCCATCCCATGCCTTATGGCGACCTGCTAAAACAGGAATGCCAGAGGTTTGCTTCCATGGAGGATTGTATACGCAACGAATGCACTATCGAAGAGAGAGAGGAGTACGAGCAGTATATCTGCTGCGGGAGCGTGGTTTACAGCGGCGTCGATTACAGGAAAATCCTGGACGCTGCTGAGAAGGAAGCGGATATTATTATCTGGGACGGAGGGAACAACGACATCCCTTTTTACAAGCCTGACCTCCATATCGTAATTGCAGACCCACACAGGGCAGGGCACGAGTTGACCTATTATCCCGGGGAAGTGAACGTCCGTCTTGCGGACGTTGTTGTCGTGAACAAGGCGGATTCGGCAAGAAAAGAGGATGTGGAACTGGTTATCAAAAATGTCATGTCCATAAATAAAACAGCAATAATCATGAAAGCCAATTCCGTAATAACCGCCGACAAACCTGAATTAATAAAAGGAAAACGGGTTCTTGTCGTGGAAGACGGACCCACTTTGACCCACGGCGGAATGTCTTTTGGCGCAGGTGCTATCGCTGCAAAAAAATACGGGGCTAAAGAAGTGGTTGACCCGCGCCCGCATGCGGTGGGCTCGATCTTAAAGGTTTACGAGGAATTTACGCATCTTAGTGCTGTGCTTCCTGCTATGGGATACAGTGAAGCCCAGACGAAAGAACTGGAGACGACAATAAACGCTGCTGACTGCGATGCTGTGATAGCGGGCACGCCAATTGACCTTGGCAGGCTGTTGAAGCTGAATAAACCTGTTGCCAGGGTTAGATACAGGATTGAGGAAGTGGATATTAAACTTGAAGATATAATAGATGAATGGTTGAAATCCAAATGTTTGTATTCATCGGCGGTTAAATGATTTATGAAACTCACTATCTTATCCGACACTCATATTAAAAAAGGTCAGTCGCTTCTTGCACATCTTCCTCAGGACATGGTATCTAAAATGAAACGTTCCGGTATCATAATCCACGCCGGGGATTTCGAATCACTTGAGTGCTACAATGAACTTCAAGGTTTGGGAAAGCTCATAGCTGTTCATGGGGATACCGACAGCCCTGAATTAATGAAGTTCCTTCCTGAGCGCAAAATCATTAAAGTGGAAGGTGTAAAAATCGGGATCATCCACAAAGGGCAGCTCACATCAGAAAACACTGACGGGCTTCGCTACCTTGCAAAAGAGATGGGCGTGGATGTACTCGTATTCGGGCATTTCCATCATCCGATAATGGAAAAAACCGACGTGCTGCTTCTTTCGCCCGGCAGCGCAACAGTTCTCGGGATAGCAGAACCAAGCGCAATCGAGCTTGAAATAATAAAAAATACTGTTAAAGGGAAAATTATCCGATGTAAAGACAATGTATGCACTTATTTCGAATATGAAAAGCCCTGAGTTATTTCTTGCTCTTCTGGTGTTTTTTTACAATATTCATCATCTCGTCAGGATGCCCCAGAACAGTTACGCCTGGCATTTTCCTGAGTTTCTCCACAGCTTCGATATCCACATCCCGCATCGTGAGAGTGAGCTTCTTCCCGCCGGGTAAGTCGGTGGTTATTTCGCCCCTTTTCTGGTCAGCCGGGAAAATATAGACCGGCACTTTTCCTTTCATCGCCTGCGCCACTGCATTCGTGAGCAATGTATCCGAAATTCCAACCGCAATCTTCGCAACAGTGTTTGAAGTGGATGGGGTTATCAAAAGAAAATCATATTTACCAAGCTGCAAATCGCCTACTAAAAACGGGACGTTCGGGGATTTTTCGATATAGGTTTTTGGGAAATGGGTTTTCAGGTCATTGAAGAGCTTATACCATTTTACTACCATCTCGCCTGACTGTGAGAGGAATACCTTGACGTCGATGTTATGTTCTCTTGCGAGTTCTTTCATTATATCGAGGCTTTCTTTGAGATAGTCCCCGCAGCCTGTGATTCCCCATGCGATTCTTAGAGTCATAAGACCTAACCAGATTTATATTAGACTTTAAAACTGCAGATTCCGAGCCGCCCTCTATTGTGCGCATTCACTTTATGGCTCCACCATACGTGTCAATCTTCATGGCAACTCCAGTATCTACGGTTTCATTAAGATTATTGTATTGTGACTTTTATAATCTTATCGCCCTGTTTGATTTTTTCCACTACGTTCTGACCAACAATTACCTGTCCGAACACAGAATGTTTTCCGTCAAGGTGGGGCTGTGGTTCTTCAGTGATAAAGAACTGGCTCCCTCCGCTGTTGGGTCCTGAATTGGCCATGGATAATGCCCCTTTTGTGTGTTTTAGTTTTGGATGGAATTCATCTTTTATTGCATAGCCAGGGCCGCC